>JAITXS010000073.1 GCA_031284645.1 Spirochaetaceae bacterium
CACTAAAAATACATCCTGTCAGGATGTCGCTTAAGTTTTCATGAGCTTAAGTTCGGCTAGATTTTTGTTCTTGGGCAACCACCCCTTTTCGGCTAGATTATTTTTTAGGCAATGCGCCGCATTGACAAATTTACGATTTATATGTATTATAATTAATAAGCCTATTGGTGAGACTTTGGGCGGCGAACGACGGCCTTTGGCAAAGGCTTGATAAAAAGACAGAAAATGTCTAAAATTAGTTTTTATGTATTATTTCGATAAGCGCAGTGTTTCGAAGAAGGCCGGTAAGATGCCGGAATCTTCGTTAATGGAGCGTAAAAGCCGACTGTAGCAGATTACCGAGTAAAAAAAATACAAGTCTTTCTAAGTATCAAAAAAATTTTAAAGATACTTGTAAAGCGAGGAGCCTATGGACATCCAACTTCAAGAACTCATTGAAAAAATAAAAAAAGACGGCATTGAGTCCGCCGGAGAAGAAGGCTCCCGTATAAAGACGGCTGCCGAAGCGGAAGCAAAACGGATCGTTGATGCGGCAAAAAAGCAGGCGGATGATATCATTGCACGAGCCCGCGTTGATGCAGAGCGTGATCAAAAAGCCGGTGTTGCCGCTATTGAACAGGCTGCGCGGAACCTTCTTTTATCGCTTAAACTGGATATTGAGGGGATTTTCAGCAAGCTTGTCTCCAAAGAGATTTCAAAAACATATAACAATGAAATCCTCAAACTCGTTATCCCCGAAGTGGTAAAGGGTTGGGTGTCGAACAAAGGCCCCGTTGATGTTATTTTAAGCGAAACAGAACTTGAGAGTCTGCGGGGGTGGTCGACCTCTGCGCTGGCTGCTGAAATAAGCAAGGGTGTTGAGTTTAAAGCCGGGAAAAATATGGGGCGCGGATTTAGAGTCGGCGAAAAAGACGGGTCTGCTTATTATGATTTCTCTGCCGAGGCGCTTGCCGGAGCCTTGTCTGACTACGTGAATCCTCAAATTGCAAATATCCTGCAAGACGCTGCTCAAGGAACCCGATAGTGGCATACTATTTTCTTGTCTCTCAGCTCCCGTATCTAAGCTACGGGCAAGAGCCTCCGTTTCCGTCGGCGTCTTTTCGTGAGCTATGCGGGGAAATGTTAAGCAAAAAAGATGCGCAGTTGCTCGAATTTTGCCGTCTGGGTATTGAAAACGATGAAGAACCTTCTATAACACATTCTCTGTTTATTAACAATTGGATAGAGCGGGAGCGGACACTCTGGTTAAATCTCGCCCAGATCCGTGCCGGAAAGCTTAAACGTGAGCCGCCGGCGGATGTTCCGCATGATTCTGCCGAGGCCGAAGCCCAGGCACGGGCTGCTTTTGTTTTGGAGAACCCGCTGGAAGCGGAAATTTTAATTGACAAAGGCAGATGGGATGCCGTTGAATCTCTTGCGGGAACGGATTACTTCGGTGTAAATACGATTTATGCCTATCTTCTCAAACTACTCTTAATTGAGCGGCGCTCATCATTCAAAACCGAAGAAGGCTTTGCGGAATACAAGGCGTTATACGCGAAAATTATTGAACAGGCCCCCGGAGCGGGTGCTAACGGAGAACCGAAATGATTGGAACAAAAGGTGTCGTTACTGCGGTTAACGGTAATATGATCAATGTTCGTTTTGACGGACAGGTCTCTATGAATGAAGTCGGTTTCATACAACTCGGCGAAAAAAAATTAAAGAGCGAGGTCATTCGAATTAAGGGTGATATCTGCTCAATGCAGGTTTTTGAGATGACTCGCGGCATACAAATTGGGGATGAAGTCGAATTCTCCGGCAATATGCTTGCCATTGAGCTTGGCCCGGGTCTTTTGGGTCAGGTTTTCGATGGCTTACAGAATCCCTTGCCGGAATTAGCCCGCCAAACAGGATATTTTCTTGAGCGCGGTGTGTATCTTGATCCCTTGCCGACAGATAGAGAATGGTTCTTTACTCCGACAACAAAGCAAGGCGAGACTCTCCAGCGTGGTGACAGCTTGGGCACCGTGCCCGAGGGTGAGCATACTCACCGCATTATGCTCCCTTTTAATATGCTGAAAAGCTATACGGTAAAGTCCATAAAGGATGCCGGTAACTATAAAATACACGATACTATTGCTGAAGTCGAAGATGAAAACGGCGAAGTCTTTCCGCTTACAATGAGTTTCTATTGGCCGGTTAAGCGGGCAATAAACTGTTACGAAGAGCGCTATAAGCCTACGGAGCCTATGGTTACGCAAATGCGTATCATAGACACCTTCTTTCCGGTGGCAAAAGGCGGAACTTACTGTATTCCTGGGCCTTTTGGCGCCGGAAAAACAGTTCTTCAGCATTGTACCTCAAAAAATGCTGATGTTGATATCGTTATCATCGCAGCCTGCGGCGAGCGTGCCGGAGAGGTCGTTGAGGTACTTAAGGAATTTCCTGAATTAATTGATCCTAAAACCGGACGTTCCCTGATGGAAAGAACCGTTATCATCTGTAATACTTCTTCAATGCCTGTTGCAGCGCGGGAAGCCTCGCTGTATACATCAATTACTATGGCTGAGTATTACCGGCAGATGGGACGGAATGTTCTCCTGCTTGCCGACTCAACCTCCCGCTGGGCTCAAGCCCTCCGCGAAATGTCCGGTCGTCTTGAAGAAATACCCGGCGAGGAAGCGTTTCCTGCCTATCTTGAATCAACGATAGCCGGTTTCTATGAGCGGGCCGGTATTGTCCGGCTCCGCGATGGTTCAATCGGATCAATCACGGTTGGCGGTACGGTATCTCCGGCGGGCGGTAACTTTGAAGAACCGGTTACTCAGGCAACACTCAAGGTTGTCGGTGCTTTCCACGGACTTTCCCGTGAGCGTTCCGATGCCCGTAAATACCCTGCAATTCATCCTCTGGATTCATGGTCCAAGTACGGGGGGATCATTGCAGAAAACAAGGTTGCGTATGCGCGGCGATTTTTGCACCGAGGTACGGAAGTTGAACAAATGATGAAGGTTGTCGGAGAGGAAGGTACAAGTATTAATGACTTCCTTGTTTATTTGAAAGGCGATCTCCTTGACTCGGTATACCTTCAGCAGAATTCTTTTAATGATGTTGATCAGGCTTCAAGTCCGGAAAGACAAAAACATACCTTCGATCTTTTAATTAAGATTTTAGGATCTCAGTTTACATTTAAAGCAAAAGATGAGGCGCGTTCCTGGTTTGCCAAACTTCGCCAGCAATTTATAGACTATAATTTCTCTGAATTCAACGGAGAGGGCTTTAAATCAATTGAAAACAAAATACTTGATGCGGTAAGCAAAGCCGCGTCTTCCGAATTAGAAAGCGAAGCTGCAAAATTATTGGCATAGGACGGTTAGGTGATGAAAAAAGTATACAGTAAGATTGAATCCATAACAGGAAACGTTATCACCGTCCGGGCGGAGGATGTCCGCTACGGCGATTTGGCGGAAGTTGATACCACCTTTGGTACCTCGCTTGCGGAAGTGAACAGACTCAGCGGGGATCTGGTTTCTTTGCAGGTTTTTGCAGGTGGCCGGGGTATTTCAACCGGCGATACGATCCGCTTTCTCGGACACCCGATGGAAATATCATTTTCGGAGAATCTCTTGGGCCGTGTATTTACCGGTTCGGGTATTCCGCGTGATAAGGGGCCTGCCCTTCACGAAAATCTTATCACCATAGGCGGCCCTTCGGTTAATCCGGCCGAGCGTATTGTCCCCCGCAACATGATTCGAACCGGAATCCCGATGATTGATGTGTTTAACACCTTGGTCGTATCCCAAAAATTGCCGATTTTTTCAATTTCAGGTGAGCCGTACAACGAACTTCTTGCCCGTATTGCCATGCAGGCGGAGGTTGATGTCATCGTTCTTGGTGGAATGGGACTCAAATACGATGATTATATCTTCTTTAAAGATACCCTTGAGCAGGGCGGCGCGCTTTCCCGTACGGTTATGTTTATTCATACCGCATCGGATCCCACAGTTGAATGTCTTATGATACCTGATATGGCCTTGGCTGTTGCTGAAAAATTCGCCCTGCAAGATAAAAACGTGCTTGTTTTGCTTACCGATATGACGAGCTTTGCCGATGCGATGAAAGAAATTGCCATTTCACAAGAACAAGTTCCGTCAAACCGCGGTTATCCCGGTGATCTTTACAGCCAGCTTGCCTCTCGTTATGAAAAGGCCGTTGATTTTGAAAAAGCAGGTTCAATTACGATTCTCGGTGTTACTACTATGCCCGGAGACGATGTTACGCACCCTGTTCCCGACAATACCGGTTATATCACCGAGGGGCAGTATTATCTGAAAGGCGGACGTATTGAGCCTTTTGGTTCTCTTTCCCGTCTTAAACAGATGGTTAACGGGAAAACCCGAAAAGACCACCGTGACATTATGAACGGTATGATAAAGCTCTACTCCTTCTATAAGGAAACTCTGGAAAAGAAGTCTATGGGTTTTATGATGAGCGCGTGGGATGAAAAACTGTTACGATACGGCGTTCGTTTTGAAAAAGAAATGATGGATCTTTCAGTGAATATCCCCTTGGAGCGAGCGCTTGATTTGGGCTGGGAGATTCTTGCTGATTGTTTTACGCCGGAAGAAACAGGTTTGCCGACAAAGTTGATTGCGGAATTCTGGCCTAAAAATACAGTGTAGGAAACAGGAAACAGGAAACAGGGGTTTTCATGACGATTTCTCCTTGCCTGTTCCCGTTCCCTTGTAAACCATACGAGGAATAGATGGCTAAATTAAAGCTGACTAAAAACGAACTTAAAAAGCAAAAAGACGAACTTAAGATGTTTCAACGTTATCTCCCTACGTTGATGTTAAAAAAGCAGCAACTTCAGGCGGAGATACGCATAGTAGAACAGCGTGTTAAAGAATTGCATGTTGAAAAAGAAAAAATTGATACATCTTTTAAATCATGGATAGGCGTATTTGGTGAACAAGGCGTTTTCACTTCGGATATATTAAAGATTACAAAACTCGTTGCGTCGGAAGGAAATATCGCCGGCGTCCCGATTCCTGTTTTTAAGGGCGCGGAATTTGAGGTGGCTCCTTACGCTTTGCTGGAAAAACCACTCTGGCTTGATGCAGCCGTTGAAAATATGAAAACAGTGCTTTTAATTGATTTGGAAGCTCAAACACTGGAAGAACAACAGCGGAGGCTTGAACAGGAGCTCAGGATAACAACGCAGCGGGTGAACCTTTTTGAAAAGGTAAAAATCCCCGAATGCAAGCAGAATATCAAAAAAATTCAGGTCTATCTCGGTGACGAGCAGACAGCAGCCGTTGTGCGGGGAAAGATTTCGAAACGAGCAATGGAGAAGGTAGCCGGATGATTGTAAAAATGAAAAAGGTGTTCTTGCTTGTCATGGACAAAGATAAAACAGCCTCACTTGAAAAACTCCGCGAACTGGGCATTGTTCATATTGAGAAAAAAGAAGTTTCTTCCGGACATCTGAGTGCACTATTGGAGAGAAAATCGAAACTCGAAGTCGCCGGGCTTGTGATCGGAAGTTTTGCTCCAAAGGACAAAAAAGCTGCTTCCGCTTCTGCTCAGAATAAAATACCGGCAGACATCCCTGAGTATATCTTGGGCCTTTCCGAAAAACGCAAAGCAGCCCAAGAAGCGCTTGTTGCAAATACCAAAGAGATAGTCAGGATAGAAAAATGGGGCGATTTTGCTCCCTCGGAATTTAAAGAAATAACGGAAAAAGCACTCCCCCTTTATCCTTATGAATTAAGCGAAAAAAAATATAACAAACTGAAAAATGAAAGACTTATCGTACTTAAAAAAGAAAAGGGCACGGTTTTCTGCGTTTCACTTGATCGTCTTTCGGAAGAAGAGAGCCCTTTTTCTCTTCCTGAATACTCTTTAAGTGAGCTGGAAAGAGAAAATGACGTGCTTCGTGCTGAAATTCTTTCTGTAAACAATGAGCTTTCACAAACAGCTCACCTTCTTGCTCATCTTGAAAGCGAAAAGATAAAAAACGAAGAAGAAATTGAATTTGAAATGACAAAAAGCGGTATGGAGAAGATGGAAGAGGCTCCGGATGCGCTTGCCGTGTCCTTGATTACCGGATTCTGTCCCGCGCCGGAGGTTGGCCTTCTAAAGAGAGCGGCAGCAGAAAACGCATGGGCGCTCTACGCCAATGATCCGCGACCGTCCGAAAATCCGCCGACACTCACAAAAAACAATGCCTTTGTCAGGATCATAAAGCCGCTTTTCGACTTCTTGGGGACTGTACCGGGCTATAAGGAATATGATATAGCGCCCTCATTCCTGATTTTTTTCTGTCTCTTTTTTGCGATGATCTTTGGGGATGCTGCCTACGGGACTATTATTTTTGTTATATGCAGTATTATCGGTTTGTCAATCAGGAAAAAAACAGGAAAAGTGCCGGATGCGATAAAACTCTTTGGCCTTTTAGCACTGTGTACGATCACGTGGGGTGCGGTAAACGGCTCATGGTTTGCGATCCCGCAGGATAATCTTCCCGCATTTTTGCGTTCGTTGGTTATTCCGGCATTTAATTCAGACATAAAGGTTGGTCTTGTTCCTGATTTCATTAAAACATTATTCCGTTTGCCGGATGACTTTAAACCGAGCAATCCTTCCCAGTGGAATATTCAGCTTCTCTGTTTTACCATTGCGATAATTCAGTTGATCTATTCCCATATTAAAAACATTAAAAAGCTTATCCCATCGGCAGTTGTCATATCCCAAATAGGCTGGCTTGTCATGATGATCGGGCTTTATTTCCTGGTACTCCAAATGCTCCTGAAAATACCGATGCCTGCTCTGAATAAGAGCGGAGACATGTTGAGCTTTATTCCTGTATGGTTTATCGGATCGGGGATCTTCTTGTACTTTATATTTGCCAATCAAACCGGCGGTAATGTTCTTGCCAATGTCGGAAAGAGTTTTGCAAATTTCCTGCCGACTTTTTTGAATGCGGTTTCGAGTTTTGCCGACATTATAAGCTATATTCGGCTTTTTGCGGTGGGTCTCGCCGGATCATCAATTGCCCAGAGTTTTAACGCCATGTCCGGTATTGGGGCAGGAGGAGACGCAGGGCAGGACATCCTTGCCGTTATCCTTAAAACATTTGCTGCGATCTTGATTCTTGTCTTCGGACACGGGTTAAATATGATGATGAACGCGCTTTCGGTTATCGTTCATGGCGTTCGTCTTAATCTATTGGAATATGCCGGAAATCATCTTGGTATGGAATGGTCCGGTTATTCATATAAGCCTTTTATGGCAAAGCAGAAAGGCAAAAAGTAAGGCTATTTCAAAACGTTGGTTTTTGGGAAAAGTCCAAATTAAGAACTTGTTCTTGCCTCCGGCAAGAAAAAATTATTTTATAGGAGAAAAAAATGGATGCTAGCGTAGTTAGCGGTTTAGTCGGTGAGATCGGTATTGGAGCTTGTTTAGGACTTTCCGCGATAGGTTCAGCCGCCGGAGCGGGTGCGGCCGGAATGGCGGCAATCGGGGCGTGGAAAAAATGTTTTTTGCAAAATAAACCCGCGCCTTTTATTTTAGTCGCGTTTGCCGGAGCACCGCTTACCCAGACAATTTACGGCTTTATCTTGATGCAGACGCTTGCCGGAGCAGCTGTTGCCGGAACGCTAACCGGCTTCCAGCTTTTGGGGATTGGCATTTTTGCGGGCGGCGCAATGGGCGCATCAGCATTTGCCCAGGGAAACTGTGCGGCCTCAGCTAGCGATGCTTACAGCCAAACAGGTCAAGGTTTTGGTAATTATATGCTTGTTATTGGTCTCTGCGAAACGGTAGCTCTTTTCGTGATGGTCTTCTCAATGTTGATCGCAGGTTAATATTACTTCGTTGTACAAAATTCTTGCTGCTGGTTAAAACCGGAACAAAACAGATGGGTATTGGGTAAGGGTGCCTGTAATTTTACACCCTCTACCCTATATTACCCTTCCCCGTTCTTTTAATTTACTTTTAGTATATAGTTTTCTTTGCGAGGCGGACGTTGCGCCGGATTTTCGGCGGAGTAACCAAGTATAACGTTCCCGATTGCTTTGTATTTCTCGTCTATACCCCAGGTTTTCATCAGAGCCCTGCCCTCCGCACTTTCAAAAGTCTCCCGTGCCCGGTAGACATAACAAGAAGCCACCCCTATTGCCTCTGCCGCGATCATGAGGTTTGCGATAATCATATTGCCGTCATCAACCCATGTCGGGAGATCAGTATCAGCAAAAACCATAACAAGAGTCGGCGCGCCGTAAAAAGTCTTTGCCGCCTTGTTACCGGCTATCCCGGCGTTTATTTTTTCGAGATCGGCTATCGTGTTAGCGTTCTGCGTAACAACGATCAAGCCGGACTGAGCCCCTTTTCCGCTTGCCGCCCATGTTCCGGCCTCCAAAATCGTGTTGAGTTCGGAGTCTGAAATCTGATCTTCCTTGTACTTTCTGGTACTCCGTCTCTCTTTTAAGTCTTTTAATGTGTCACCCATAGAATCCCTCTTCTTTTGTGTTTAAGTTCTGTCCTCAGTTTTGATCCGAGAATCAGTTGTCTTCTTGTCATTCTGCTCTATTTAAACGATACTGACAATAGATCGATAATGCTGATTTTGAAAACACCACCTGTCATTAGGCGAAAACGGATCGGAACCAAAAGCTTTCAGGCCAAAACAAATGGCAGGCAGCCTGCAAAATCGACTGATATTTTAGGTCAGCGTATTAATATATATGCCGGACTATTGGTAGAGCATAAATGTCAATTTTAGATAATATAAAACGTATTGAGGATGAGATAAACGATGTTTCTGTCCGTATCGGACGCGACAGGAAAGAGATAGAGCTTATGGCTGTCTCGAAATTCCATCCGCGCAGCGCTGTTGAGACGGCACGGAAAGCCGGTCTTAGACTTTTTGGGGAAAGCCGGGTAAAAGAGGCCCTTCTTAAATTTGAGGACTATAAAACAGCAATGCCCGACACGGAACTTCACTTCATCGGCGGACTTCAGCGTAATAAAGCAAAAGCAGCTGTCGTGTTTTTTGACTGCATTGAATCAGTCGACCGTGATGAACTTATTGAGGAACTTGGGGCCTTAAGCGCAGGGCGGGAAAATCCCTTGCCGCTTCTTCTGGAGCTTAATTCAGGGGAAGACTCAAAAAGTGGTTATCGGGAGCTCTCCTCTCTGCTTGCTGCCTGTGAAAAGGTGTTGGAACGCAAGGGGCTTCTTCTTGCCGGATTAATGACTCTTGCACCCTTGAGTGATGATGAAAAAAAGGTCAGGGCTGCGTTTCGAGCGCTGGCGAGCGCCCAAAAAACACTTAAAGCACATTTCCCCGAGTGCCCGCTTTCAATTTTATCAATGGGTATGTCCGGTGATTTTAAGATAGCGATAGAAGAAGGTTCAACCTTAATACGCATAGGAACCGCAATTTTTGGAGAACGCATTCTGCCATGAAGCTTGTCATAAAAATGCTTTTGTTTTCTGTGTTTCTTTTTAGTACAGCGCAGATACCGCTGCACTCGCAGGAGAGTATATCGGACAGGATCATAGCCGAGCGCCCCCTTGAGGAAAAACCCTTTGAATTCCCCCAGTGGGCAAAAGACATTCGACGTGTCGATATTATTACCTTTGGTGTATTTCCTTTTGCGTGGTTCTTCAGCTCGCTGCTTGTTGATCTGCAACGGTGTGCAGAAAACGACTGGAATTCAGCTTACTATACGAGTATCGGAAGCAGCTCAAATGCGATAGCTTGGGGTGACGGAGAGTATATAAAAACCTTGTGTATTGCCGGCGCGCTTTCCGTAACGGTCGCGCTTGTTGATCTGTTTATTGTAAAAATAAAAAGAAGCGAAGCTCAAAAAAAAGCAGAGGCCGCTGTGAAAAATGAGCCGGAAATACAAAGAAGACCGCTGAATGCTGTGCCTCTGAGCGGGATAAACTCTATTCTACCACGTAATATGGTTTCAGAAAACAACGCAGAGGATCAAAAAAGAGAGTCTGACCGTGGCTAGCTCGCGATGGCAGATACGCTTTGTGTTAAAACTCAAGCTGAATCCTTTACTCCCGCCGAGTTCATTTCGCCGTATATTTTAGCCGTCTGCGGTATCAACGAGGGATATTAATATGTCGTTTTATCAGGACGCTGTTCGGCTTGATTGTGAAAACAGCTTAAGACTTGATCGCTATATTGCGGAAAAGCTTGCTTTAATGAGCCGTTCACAGATTAAAGTCCGCAATCTTAAAGCCGTTGTAAATAAAAAGCAGGTGAAAATTTCTTTTCCGGTAAAAGCAGGTGATTTTCTTGTATTAAACTGGGATGAGGAGCCTGAACAAGACCTTGTTGCAGAAAACATTCCGCTTGATATTATGTATGAGGATGATAATCTTATTGTTATTGATAAAGCACAGGGCATGGTTTCGCATCCGGCTGCGGGGAATTGGAGCGGTACTTTTGCAAACGCTCTCCTTTTTCGAATTCAAAACCGGAAAGGCATATCGAATACACGGCATGGTTTCCCCGAAAAATCCGCACGGCCCTTTATCGTCCACCGTTTGGATAAAGACACGTCAGGTGTGATGATAGCGGCTTATAATATTGAAACGCTCAATTTTTTACAGGATGAATTTAAAGGACGGCATGTCCGTAAAACCTATCTTGCGATAACGCAGGGAACGCCCCCCACGGAGCGTGGTACGATATCAAGCTATATTATCCGTGACAAGAAAAATCGGAAATGTTTTACCGTTTCAGATGAGCGGGGGAAGTTATCCGTTACCGGCTATCGTGTTATTAAACAGTTTTTTTATGCCGGTAAGCCTTATGCATTTGTTTCTTTAAGCCCAAAAACAGGAAGAACACACCAGTTACGGGTCCATTTAAAACATTTAGGATGCCCGATTTTAGGCGACCCTGTCTACGGGAAAAGTGACGGCAATTTTCCTCATGCAAGCCTGATGCTTCATGCGTATCGTCTTGCTATTATGCTTCCGGGCGGCAGTGATAAAAGCATTTTTACAGCGCCGTTGCCGCAGCGCTTCCGTGCCTTGAAGCATCTCATCTGCGGATCCGCTTAAAAAATCACGACAGGTTTTATCCCGCTGTCTATCCCAGACATCTTTACGGCGTGTGTTTTTTTAACCTCATGCCGGTTACAGGCGGCTTAAAATAATAAAATTACTCTACTGATACATTATCAGCATGGGGCGCGGTTTTAATTCATACACTTCTTTGGGCGTAAGCAGGGGTTCGTCAACACCGGTGTTACCCTGTTCATTATAAAAAAGCTTAAAAGCTTTGATCGGAATATTTGTCGCTTCCGCGTTAAAGGCGTAGGTACCGCGTTTTTTTGTGGGGCTTCCGTGTCCGTCCATGCAGAGGATTAAACGTACGCGCTCAAAATCAGATCGAACATCCTTTCTATTTTTTATCATCACATAATTAAATTGATGGATAACAAGCATTTTTTCGCCGGGAATATTATTTTCAATGATATAATCTCCCATAACTTTTTGCGCCTGGTTGATTTCGTCAGCGCTGACACTCCCGATTTCTTCCATAGGCTTTGTCGTTCTCCACTCGGGATCAAGGGCAAGATGAACATTCGGATATTTTAAATAAGGAAGCATCCTTTTTAAGGATGCAACGGGATCATATTTCCCTATTTGGTGATCAAGAAACACAAGCATATTGTTTTCGGCTGCATAATCAATATATTCTTTTAAGATTTTGTCGGAAATAATGCCGATATCTCCCCCGGGCCAGCAGGTTCCGTAAATAATATAAAATGCCGTTACCACACCTCTTCCGTTGTTTACCGCCTTGTATTCTTCAGCAAGAGCCTTTAATTTTTCATTTAAAACTTCTTTTGAGTGCCGTCCGAGTATCCCCATATTTTTTGAGGACGGATGTCCGTAATACGCTAAAATATCATTATTCAGAAGAATTGACCCGGGATATAAAAACGGCTCGTTTTTTTTCTCGGCCTCTGCCTGTGTGTCCGCGCCGACAGGCAGCGAAGCTTCGGCAATTCTTATATTTTTTACCGTCTCTTGCAGATAAATATTGGGGAAATTGCTTGTACCGGAAAGTGTGTTTTCCTTATGTCTATTCTCTGTAGTCTTCCCCTCCTCTAGTACTATGGCAGGGGGTTCGCTTGTTTCTCCTGAAAACAGGTAGAAACACATTAAAAAAGAAAAAGATAAGATGATACTTCGTTTAAAAAAAAAGACAGACATACTATACATATATCGGCATTTTATGAGTTTATCTTAAGCTTTTGTAACAGACGCAGGTTTGAAAATATCATTTGGGGCAATTTCGTGCGGAGATTTAGTTTCCGCTCTGTAACTCAGCCTTAATTTCCGGAATCGGACGGGAAAAAATTTCAACGTCCTCTTTATTGTCATCGATCATAGAACATTTGCCCTCAAAAAAAACACCATCGGCAATACGCAGGCGTCCGGCAACAAGATCGCCGTGTACTTCCGCTCCGGTGTAGAGATCAATTTTATCCGAAGCGCGGACAGGTGCGACTACTTTCCCGTGTACGGTAAGACTTGTTACAGTTATTTCGTCTGCCTCGACAAGAGCGCCCTTGTCAACAATAAGCGCTCCCTGATCCGCATTGATGGTACCTGAAAATTTCCCCCTCACACAGAGAGTTTCTTTGAAACGGAGAACCCCTTTCAGTGTGGTTGTGTCACTTAACGTAACAATTCTAACCATGTTCTTTTTTGTCTTGTTTTCTTCGTTTATTGGCATCTTGCCCTCTACTGTATGGTTTCAGAAATTTTGAGTTGATTCAATCCGATTTCCCTGCTTTTAATCGTCTTCCCTTTTTCAGAGATATCATTAAGAGTCTTTTGCAGAGTTTCAATATTCTTCCGCGTATCGGAAAATTTCTCCTGAAAGTTTTTTAAGAAGCACTCAATTGATTTCGCCTCGTTTTTTTCTGTTTTTAAAAGCTCAATATCCCTGTTTACGCTGTCTATAGTATTTATAAAATCCGACAATTGTTTTTGAACTTCCACATCGATTCTATCCGCAAGGAGGATGCGTTCTTCTCTTAATTTGATCTGTGTAAAAAGCTCCCGCTTCCGCAGGGCTGAACGGATTTTTGAAAGCAAGACTGAAAAATTAAAGGGTTTTGTAATATAATCTTCCGCTCCAAGTTCACAACCTTCGACTTTTTCTTTAACATTATCAATATCAGAGAGAAGGATAAGCGGAATACCCGATAATTCTTCGTTTTTTCGCATTGTTTTTAAGATTTCCCAGCCTGAAATTTTCGGTAAAATCGTATTGACAAGGGCTAAATCAATAGTATTATGCGTAATAATCTCTAACGCGCTATGTCCATCCGAGGCTTTTTCAACATCAAATCCAAGTTTTGATAACATCAATTCGAGAAATTCAAGGTTAAGCTCTTCTGTTTCCGCGATAAGTATCTTCTTGCGTTCGGACATACCCGCTCCTTCTCTTAGTATCATTTTTTATATTATAGTCCGCCTGTCTCTAAAACATCAAGGCTCTTTCAATTCGTAGCCGTAAAGTGGTGTAAAATGCCATAAAACAGCCGTTTTGGACATTTTTTACGATTTTCCGGCATGTATCCATTCACAATGCTATACTAAACAGAGTGATTCAGGGCAGTTTCAAGCATTAACACCACATGTTAATCGACTACGAATTGAAGTCCAATGTTTTTAATCGCTTGACAAAAACCCGCCATTCATCATAAACTTAACCATGAGGAAAAGGGTGAGAGATTTAATATCGGAGAGAGTCCGATCTATTTTCTCTTTGGCTGACACGGTAGCAGAATACCTGTCTGCGTATGCCCACAGCGCCGCGCCCCAATACCCAATACCCAATACCCAATACCCAATACCCAATACCCAATACCCAATACCCAATACCCAAATTATTATTTAAGTCCAAAAAAGTTTGTCAAGCCCCCTGTGGGGAAAATCAGCAATTTCAATATAAAACCTCGAAAAAAAATAACCACAGAAGTCGCGAAATTTATTTGCAGCTTCTGTGGTTTTTATTTTATCAAACGGCATGAACAGCGCGTTACGAAGAGTAAAACCCCGAAGCTGGGAAAGAGGAGAGTTGGGGAATGTGCAATAAGATTTAAAACCTCAAAGGACACGAAGGACGGAAAGAAGAATAGGGGCAAGGGTTTAGGGTAAAGGGTATTGGCGCGATCAGATATCTTTACCCTCTACCCGAAGCAAAGAGTTAGGAGCATTAGGGATGGGGCAGAATTTCTGGTAAAGTCTAAACCCTACAACCCTTTACCCCAGACCCAAGACCCTATTAGAGCAAAAATGGGCACCTAAGCGCTTTAGGGGCAATGCCCGCCCTGCGTGCAGGGATATTTTTAAAAAGGAATGGAGGAAAAAAGATGAGAAGCAGGAAAAACGTAAGGGCAATAATACT
>JAITXS010000187.1 GCA_031284645.1 Spirochaetaceae bacterium
CCCCCCCCCCCCCCCCCCCCCGCGGCGCCCGCGCCCCCCCCCCCCCCCCCCATGTTGCCTCATTTTAGGAGTAGCCTGTGATTGCAGCATTTTTGTCAAGATATCGCGGAAATACACACGCACTTGTCGTGCGGAGAATCGGGTTTCTTTACCTGCCGGGCCACGTTATGCTTGTCATACCTTAATTCGTATTAATTTTTAGCAATATTCAAAAAAGCGTTTGTTATTACTTTTTGTCCCTCAGTACTGGGGTGCGTTCCGTCCTGACATAAGAGATCGTCAATCCTTCGATGTTTTAAAAATTCTCCGCGCAGATCCACTAAACGCGTTTTTGTTTCCAGCGCTATTTTTTCGATTATTCTTGAATACATTTCTTGTGCGCGGTAAATCGCATTTATGCTGCCAAGCCATTTTAAAATATTATCCTTATTCAAGCCCCTACAAAACCAATCAAAAAATCTCTGAGGATCAAGCGGCGGCAGGCTGGTAAGTATAGGCTCAATACCCCGTGATTTTAAAGTATTAATAATTTCAAGATACATATTTTCAAACACTTCAAGAGGCGTGTTAGGGCTATGCTCATCATTCGGCCTTTCGGAAATTGCCTTCCAGTTAAAATCACAATCATTACCGCCGTATTCCAACACAACGATATTGTATCCGGTACACATGCGTTTATGTAATAACAAGAGTCCTTTTTTTACCGTACACCCAAACATAGAATTGTTTTTAATGATAACTGAATGCCTTTGCGCTAATAATTCAATGTCTATATGATTATTGACATAGTAGCGTTTATTGGTATCATCAATTTGTATTCCTTTTAGGATTGAATCGCCAAAAACACCTACCGTTTTTAACATATCCATATAATAGTATCTCCGCTTTCTCTTTCAATAAATTAGACACCAAAGCCCTTGTAAGGTTGCGAGAAACAGGCGAAAAGCATCAAGAGAAGCAAAATTTTTTTTAAGCTGTGGTGACTTGCTTCCCATGAAAATTTTTTGCCGGGGCATCAAAAGGGATAGGGATGGGGGAACAGATAAAAGGGCCCCAAGAAATCAGCATTCTTCAAAGCAGGTGGGCGCTTACCCTAAACTTCCCTTTTTTTAAAAAAATGATAATAATGAGGGCACTATGAAAACGATTTGGTTTGCGACAGCTAATGAGCACAAGAGAAAAGAACTTTCAGCGATATTAAATGCGGCGGGACAACGCTGTACGGTGAAGATCCCCTCTGATGAGGGTCTGCAATTCGATCCGCTTGAAAACGGAGCTGATTTTTTTGAAAACGCGATGATTAAGGCAAAAGCCCTTCATCATTTGACAGGGGATCCCGTGATTGCCGATGACTCGGGTCTCTGTGTTAAGGCTTTAGGCGGAAGACCGGGTATTTTTTCAGCCCGCTATGGTTGTGAAAACGGAAAAAAACTCAATGACAGAGATCGAAATGCTCTTTTACTCAAAGAAATAGGCAATAATCCCGTACGGGACGCCTATTTTATCTGTTCAATGGTGCTTATGTTTGAAGAAGAGAGGTTTTTCTCCGCGCAAGAGCTGCTTAACGGAGAAATTATTGACACAACGCCGTCCGGTTCAGACATAACCAGCGCTCCCAGGGGGAGCGGAGGTTTTGGTTATGACCCTATTTTCTTTCTTCCTGAAATGAATTGTACGCTTGCCGAGCTTGATGCGGATGAAAAAAACAAAATCAGTCATCGGGGCAAGGCAGGGCGCGCTCTTGCCTGTTTCTTAAAGGATATACATGCACAACCTTAATATTGACGCCGATCTCAACGACATGCAGGCCCAAGCCGTAAAACGTATTGAAGGGCCGGTACTTATCATAGCCGGCGCAGGATCCGGTAAAACCCGTGTTATAACCTACCGCATCGCTTACATGCTTGAAAAAGGCATTCCCCAGTCGCAGATTTTAGCGCTAACCTTTACAAACAAGGCTGCCCGTGAAATGGAAATCCGGGTAAAAGAGCTAACCCGGAAAAAATTACTCATGCTTACAGCAAGCACATTTCATAGTTTCGGTGTCCAGATCCTGAGAAATGAAATCGAGGTACTCGGCTACCGGAAAAACTTTTCAATTTATGATGAAAGTGATAAAAATCAGGCGGTAAGCGATGCCTTGCGTGAATGTAAAATGGCAGGAGAGAACGTGAATACACGGGAGGTGGCTCAGCTTTTTTCAAATATTAAAACCGGTATGTCCCGCTGGGGAGAAGACGTGAATGCGGCATACAAAGAAGTATACGATGAATATCAAAAGATTTTAAAAGTGTATAATGCCTGCGATTTTGACGATCTTCTTATGCTGCCGATTCGGATTTTTGAAGACTATCCTGAAATACTTTCAAAGTATAAACATCGTTATAAGTATATCATGATAGATGAGTTTCAGGATACAAGCAGCACTCAATATAACATGATGAAACTTCTTGCCGATAAAAATATTTGTGTTGTCGGCGATGATGATCAATCAATCTATTCATGGCGCGGTGCGAATTATGAAAATATCACCAATTTTGAAAAAGACTTTCCCGATCTGCTTGAAATAAAGCTTGAGCAAAATTATCGCTCGACAACAACTATCCTTGAAGCAGCAAACGGTGTTATATCACACAACAGTAACCGTAAAGAAAAAAAATTATGGGCCGCAGACAACGGCGGCGATAAGCCTATAGAATTTTATATGCCTGAAAACGAAATCGCCGAAGCGGATTTTATTGTTGATCAGATACGTTTTCTCTCTCTTCACGAAAAATTAAAGTACGATGATTTTGGGATACTGCTAAGAACTAATTCACTAACAACGAATATTGAGGAGGCCCTGCTTGCCGCCAATATACCGTACCGTGTATCAGGCGGCACGAGCTTCTTTGCGCGAAAAGAAGTAAAAGATATATTAAGTTATCTTCGTGTTATTGCGAATCCGACTGACGATGTAAACCTCCTGCGTATCATCAATACGCCAAAACGCGGCATAGGAAAAAGTACGATATCAGGATTAATGGAAATCGCGAAGAACAATGCCTGTCCGTTTTGGGACGCGATGACCCGGGTTCGTTACACTGAACAGACACTTTTTCAGGAAGCAGCAAAAGTAGAAATTGATGAATTCATGTCGTTAATCGAAAGACAGCGGGAGCTTATGATCGGCAAACGGGGGGTTTCAAAAAAAGTCCGCGCCCTCAGTGACGAGATTGATTACCACGGCTATCTTCTTTCCGAGTACAGTAAGCACGAAAAGCTCGCTCACTATAAATATTTAAATGTGGAAACATTAATTCAATCAATTGAAAATTGGGAGAGTAACCCCGATAATTTTGATCCTACACTCTACACCTATCTTAACAGAATCAGCCTTCTTACCCGCGATGATGGCACAGACGACGAAGAAAAAGGTAAAGTTAATGTTATGACTATCCACGCATCAAAAGGCCTGGAATTTCCGGTTGTGTTTATTGCCGGCGCAGAGGAAGGAATCATCCCGCACGAGCGGAGTCTTGAAGAAGAAGCCGGAAATATTGAAGAAGAACGCCGTTTGTTTTATGTGGCCATTACCCGTGCCCGTAACAAACTTTTTATTACCAGCTGCGCCCAACGCAGAAGAAATCACGCATTTTCACAGCGGACACCATCACCCTTTCTAAACGAAATCCCTCCGAATTTAATTGAAAATTACAATCCGGAAACAAGCGAAAATCTGACCACCACGGAAGATTTTTTTACGATGATGAAAGAGAAATTCAGCGAAAGCTTATGAACGTAAATCAATGCCGGTAATATTATCTGCGGGTAAAGAGAAGATGATACCTTCTGCTTTCGAGGTAATACCGAACGATGTACTTACAGACTCCATAATCGGGCGCATTTTTTCACGGGTTGAAAGAATAATAATAATTTCTTTTTCATCCTGTACCGATATACCGAAAAACTTAACCGGCCCCCGGTGCATCAAGCCGCGTGCACTGATAACAGTACCGCCGCCGGCACCGGCTTCACGGGCAGATGCCATAAACTCATCACTGTAACCTTGATTTAAAATAGCAACGATTAAATCGCATTGTGGCTGATTATTCGTATCACTCATAGTATCTTCCCCTTTCTCGACAAGATTTGTGTCGAGCGTCACCGCGCTTTTCCCCACGCTTTCTTTAAAAACTTTTAAAATAGGTGCGTTGATACCGGAAAGAGGCACTGAAAAGCCAATGCCGGTACCCGCCATATGCAAGCCTAATTTTTTTCCGATCTCTTTTAAAAGAGCGGGTATCAAACTATCCTGCTCCAGACAAAGAACAACGGCTTTCCCCGATGAACCTACACCCAGCAAATCAAGAATTTCTGAATTTGCCGTACCCTGTCCCTTTGCCACAAAGTAAAAACGCGTATGCACTTGATCAAAAATTGTGCTTATAACTTTTATTTTACTCCAATCAACAATAAAAAAAACAAGTTTCAAAACCGGATACTTTTTATTATCACTCATCTTACAACCTTTCACCTTTCATTTAAGCTGATTCTATCAACTGACCTTGTGTCCTTGTCAGTTTCCCCCAAAATTTGTTGTCTTGCACACCTTAACTTTCATAAATAATAATCTCGCCTGCCTCTTGCGGTGTAATAAATGCGGTGATTTTCTCTTTCCCGCCTGTTTTTATCTTATAGATAAGTCCCATAATCTGAATAACAATGAGGGGTGCCATCGCCACCATAGCAACAATACCAAAAGCATCTTTCATTAAATCGCCCTTGGAACCGGCGCATACGCCCATTGCAAGCGGCAAGAGGAATGTCGAAGTCATAGGGCCTGAACAAACACCGCCTGAGTCAAATGCAATACCGACAAATATTTTTGGAACAAAAAAAGTAAGCAGTATGGCCAAGGCATAACCGGGGATCAAAATATAGATAATATCAATTTTTAACAGGATACGGAACATCGTAAGTCCCAAAGCCAAAGACATACCGACAGCAAGCCCTGTGGACATGGATTTTTGCGGAATAGCCCCCGAAGAAATTGTCTCAACCTGCTTGTTAAGAACGTGAACCGCAGGCTCTGCCGCAACGATAAAGTAACCGACCAACATTCCGAAAGGAATGAGTATCCACGGCGTTACTTCCATACCGAAGGCAACAGCCTTGCCCGAGGCAAGCACATCCCCGACATACTGGCCCACCGGAATAAAACCAACATTCACTCCGGTTAAAAACAGGACAAGCCCAATCAGGGTATAGGCAAAACCAATACCAATCCGTTTTACCTGTTTAATTTTATACCGTCGTGAAATCAGCTGGAAAATCAAAAAGAACAAAATCACCGCGCCAAGCGCCTGAAACACATCCTTTGTATAATGAGGAAACTCGCTGGTAAAACTCCGAACCACTTCCCGTGAGTTTTCGGCAATAGGAATCTCGTAAGCGCTCACCGCTACATGGGGATTAAAGATAATGCCCAAGGCAAGAACCGCCATAATCGGGCCTATACTGCACAACGCAACAAGGCCGAAACTGTCATCCTGAGAACCTTTATCGCCACGGATTGATGCAAGTCCGACACCCAAGGCAAGAATAAACGGAACGGTCATCGGGCCCGTAGTAACGCCCCCCGAATCGAAGGAAACCGGAACAAAATTTCCCGGCGTCCAATATACTGCGGCAAAGGTAAGGGCATAGAAAATAATCAGCAGAACCGACAGTCTTATTTTAAAAACAGAACGCAGAACAGCGATAACAAGAAAGAGCCCAACACCGAACGCCACAGCAAGGATCAACACAAAAGAAGGTTTAATCCACTGCGGCAGATTGTCAAGCTGTAGGGGTACCTGATTTGCCAAAACCTGTAAATCAGGCTCTGCAATCGTAATAATCACACCCATAACAAAAGAAATCGAGACAATCATGACAAGAGAAAGCGCATAGCGAAGCATCTTGTTTTTGCCATTTGGTTCACCCTTGGCCGAGTGAGTAAGCTGAACCCCGATACCTTCGCCAATCGGTATCATTGACATATCAACACCCATAGTAAAGAAACCCATGCCAATGATGAGCAGGGCCGCGCCGATGATGAACATCAAGATGGTTCCTGACGGAATCGGCACCAGAAGCACGCTTGCGATGAGCACAATCACAGTAATTGGTAATACAGATGAGAATGCCTCAATTATTTTGTCATAAAGAATTTTATTCATATCTTGTGCTTATAATAAATTAGGAGAAAATAAAGGTCAACAGGGCGCATTGCCTAAAAATGTTTCCCGCCGAAAAAGGATGGGCACGATGTATTCAAAAAAAATAATTTATGACCATCAGCCGGTAAAATGGCACAATACCCCACCAAAATCCGTCCCGTACCGTTTGAGACGGACTTTTCTTGAATACACAGCCAGATGATTTACAATTCATTATATTACAATAAGTTAATACTGCCCGGGCCTTAAAGTAATCTTATATATTATAAGGGATTAAAAATGAAACCTCTGCCGTTTACTTTGTTTTTTCTTTATTATATAAGGAATAATTCCCGTTTAAGGGAATATGCGAAAAATAAACAAGAAAGGCTAAAAACCCAGGGAATTCAAAGTACGGTAATATATGAAAGATACCAAAATGATCGCGGGGGAAACTGATATTTCCTCCGGCGAAGCATCTTTTTACATCCATATTCCTTTTTGTGTCTCGAAATGCGCGTACTGCGATTTCTTTTCTATACCTGTTGATTCTGAACGTGAAAAGGCGCGGATGTTTGATGACTATCTTGAAGCCTTATGTTACGACATCGAAAGACAGATCGGGTATTTCAACATCAAAACAAGGTCAAGTCTCTATGTAGGCGGCGGTACTCCCTCACTTTTAGGCGGTCGGCGTATTGAAAAGCTTCTGTCGTTTTTAAAAAGGGCTCTTCCGGAGGGAGGCAAAGAAAATGTCCGCCCTGAAATTACTGTTGAGGCAAACAGCGAATCGTTAAGTGAGGAATTTATAGCCGCCTGTGTCGGCTCAGGGGTTTCCCGTTTAAGTGTCGGTGTGCAAAGCTTGAATGACCGGTCAAGGGATGCGATAGGGAGGAAAGGGTCATCAGTCTTTATAAAAAGGAATTTGGATCTCTTAAAAAACATACAGCACTATGCGGGACAAGCTTTTGATATTTCATTTGATCTTATATCGGGCCTGCCGTATCAAAATAAAACAATGCTTTTAAATGATATAGAAACAATGCTTTTATATAATCCGGCGCATATTTCACTGTATGA
>JAITXS010000085.1 GCA_031284645.1 Spirochaetaceae bacterium
CCCCCCCCCCCCCCCCCCATACGGTTATAGCAGCCGTTTAGTATTTTATACACATTTTTATTCTTCTCCTGTTTTGGGTCTTCCTTATACGGCGGCTCGCAGATTTTTTTTGACCATAGACGAAATACAAGGCATATACAGGGGAGTTAGGTAAAATGCCCGTAAAATTAGAAATTAAAAAGTTTGTGAAATTATTTATCCCATATGGTGTTATTGAAAACAAACAAGTAATAAAACACTTTGTAAAATTATTTGTACCTTTTGGAATTATTGAATATAGACAAAAGCATAAAGAACAATCGTGGTTCATGTGGTGCAAAAAACATCCCAAAGAATTAACTGAAAAACTGTATTTTGAAATTTTTGGCAAACATCTTGATTGGGAAAATCCAAGAGATATTAATGAAAAAATACATTGGTTAAAACTCTGTTCAAATACTACGCTATGGTCAAAACTTGCTGATAAATATCGTGTAAGAAAATATGTAGAAAGCAAGGGCTTAGGGCATACCTTAAATGAATTATATTTCGTATATCACAATTATCGTAAAATAGATATTTCAAAATTGCCTGATTCTTTTGTGATGAAGGTAAATAATGGGAGTGGTGATCGCTTAATTGTTGGCGATAAAAAAGGATATACCAATAATCAAATTCAGGAACATTTTAAAACATATCATCATTTTGGTGTGTATACCGCTGAACCACATTATCTAAAAATTAAACCGTGCATTATTGCAGAGAAGTTGCTTGTTGATAAAAATTCCCCTTCTGAATATTTAATAGATTATAGATTCTGGTGTTTTAATGGGGAAATTAAATTTATAAATGTTCATGCAAATGCAGGGGCCATTGTTTACGGTACTTTTAATGAAAACTGGGAACTTTGGAATGTGTTGTCACATGAAAATCAGAATGTTATGAAAGCAATGAAGCCAAAATCATTTGATGAAATGAAAAAAATATGTGCAATACTTGGTGCAAATATACCGTTTGTACGGATTGATCTATACGAAATCAATGAACAGCCTGTATTTGGTGAAATGACTTTTTCTCCTGGTGCTGGATTTATAAGTCATTATACACAGGAATTTTTAAATGAACTCGGAAGTTATTTGAAATTACCGAAGAAGAGCCACCCCATCGTTTAACAAATGCTTTGCGCGCGGGCAGTAAGTCTGCTTTACCTCCGCAATGGCTAGGTCATTCCGCTTCGTTCCATTCCCATGGCTCTCGTATACAGCCGAAACGTCTATGAGAAATTTGGAATGCAACATTGTTGGAAAAATAAAAATGAATATAAAAATATTTGACAAGAATTAAAGGATATTGTATAAATTATTTTAGAGAATATATATATGGAAAATAATGTATTACCCGATCCTAATGTAATATTCCCTGTTCCCAATACAGAAACAGTTGTTTATATAAAACCGATGGTTAAAAATAAAAACATGATTGTAGGGGATTTTACCTATTTTAATGACATTGATTTTGAAAGTCGTGTAAGCCATTTTTATGAATTTTATAATGATAAATTAATTATCGGGAAATTTTGTCAAATAGCCGCAGGTGTGGAATTTACTATGAATGGCGCTAATCATCAAATGGATTGTGTTTCAACTTTTCCGTTTTACATTTTTGAAAATGTCCGAGGTCTTTTATACGCAAACAAAAATTATTTTGAAACGGTTTTAGGGAAACTAAAAGCTTTGGGATATATCATTGAATATAAATTATTGAATGCGGTCAATTACGGGGTACCGCAAAACCGCGAACGGCTTTTCGCTGTTGGTCATCGCGGCAAATTCCGTTTTCCCGCACCGCACAAAAAACTGATTACCGCCGGGGAAGCGATAGGCGATTTAATGCATACCACGCCGCCGGAAAGCAAATTTTTTACCCCCGCAATGGATGCTTATGTAGCGGTGTATGAAAAAGCGTCCTGTTGCGTGAAGCCCCGCGACTTATATCCCGAAAAGCCGGCGCGGACTTTAACGTGCCGTAACCTTGCTGGGGCGACAAGCGATATGCAGCGGGTGCGCCTTTCTGATGGCAGAAGACGGCGGTTGCTGCACCGGGAGGCGGCGCGGCTTCAATCGTTCCCCGATTGGTTTGAGTTCTGCGGGAATGAAACGCAACAATTTAATCAGATTGGCAATGCGGTTCCACCGCTTTTGGCGTATCAGCTTGCATTGTCGGTAAAAGAGTATATTCATAACGATTTTCGTTATGATACGGAACAAATATTGCAGGAAGCGTATATGCCGAATATGGAGGATTACCCTTTATTCCAATTATGAAAACATATATAACCAAAAGTGCAAAAAACGCGAAAAATCAAAGAATGATAAACGAAGCGCTTGCTATTCTTGAAAGCGTTGGTATTCCACTGGAAACAAAAACAGAACGCGCTCTTGAACGCATGGCGCTTTGTTTTCTTGCCGTTGCATCGGTTACTGACGATTGGGCTAAAGCATCAGTCAAGAATTTTTACAAAACATGGGATGTTATAACTTATGTAAATATCCATTTTGAGGAAAATATACCATCCGGTTCTTATGATGATATACGGCGAAAAGATTTGAAATTACTTGTTTTGGCAGGGCTTGTGGTGAACAGTGGGGAGAAACAGTCCGCCGCGACCAATGCTCCGACCCGTGGTTATTCATTGGACGAAAATTTCAAAAATCTAATTGTCAATTACGGCAGCAAAGAATGGAAAATAAAGTTACAGGCTTTTATGCGGAACCGTCCAGCATTGGCGGATATTCTTTCCAGGAAACGCGATATTGCACAAATTCCGGTAACGCTTCCAGGCGGTGTGGAATTGCGGTTTTCTTCCGGCGAACACAATATTTTGCAAAAGAAAATTATTGAGGATTTTTTACCCCGTTTCAGCGGCGGTTCTTCTGTCCTTTACATTGGAGATGCGGCGCATAAACTGCTCCACATTGATGAGGAAAATTTACGGAAACTGCATTTCTTTGAATTATCCCATGATGAACTGCCGGATATTATCGCGTTCAATGCCGTAAAAAATTGGCTTTTTTTGATTGAAGCGGTTCACAGCGCAGGTCCTATGTCTGAAATTAGAGTCCATGAACTCAAAAAATTATTGAAAAACTGCACGGCTGATTTAATTTTTGTAACGGCGTTTCTAAAACGTGATGATTTCCGTAAATGGAGCGCCGACATTGCCTGGGAAACGGAGGTTTGGATTGCCGATAATCCCGATCATTTGATACATTTTAATGGCAGTAAATTTTTAGGCCCCTACCATAATAATAAAGAGTAAATTTCCCGCGCCAAAGATGGCGCGGTGCGACAGTAAACTTGGGGCAAAAAAATTTTGCTACATTATATTTCTTCTTTATTTTTTCCAATATATTCATAAATAAGGTTTAGGGGGCATTGCACATAACGTTCCGGAACCCCGAGGAGCGAAGCGACGAAGCGCGTGCAGACCTGTTATGCGAAGTCCATTTTATTTTTATTCCGTGTATATCTTTACCTGCAATATTTGCAATATTATTGAAATAAATAATTCAATTTAATTTCCGGAAATATTGTATGTATTTTATTTATGATAGTTAATGTTGGATTAGATCTTTTTTCCAATCTTTGGTAACTATATATATTTTTCATTCTCAACATTTCTGCAACTTGTTTTTGTGTCATAAACTTTATGCCTCCCTGGAATTATCAATTATGCTAAACGATGAGAATGTGCCGAGACGGGCGGTGCTCATGCAATCTTGTGTACGGCAATCGGTCTCGTGGCACCAACATCATCCTTCGTAGATGGCGCGGGCAATGGGCATACGCCGTCCCATGCCGAAAGCGCGAGGTGAAACTTTAAGTACCGGCGGTGCCTGACGGCGTTTAAACTCGGCGCGGGCAACTGTTTTGATGATGCTGCTTACCAGATCGCGGAAGTTTTTGTCCTGCGCTGCCGCACCGGACAAAAGGGCGGCAAGCGGGTTTTGATATTTTTGTTCGACGATTTCATCAACAGATAAATTCTTGAACAGATAGAGTTTTAATATTTCATCAAGCAGCTCGTAGGGCGGCAGGCTGTCTTCGTCTTTTTGATCGGGACGAAGTTCCGCAGACGGTGCTTTTTCGATGATGGCGGGCGGAATAATGGGCTTTCCCCAAAGCTGGGCAAAGACGGGATTTGATGCGCCGCGTTCTGATTTTTTGTTAATTTCACGGCAAAGGGCAAAAACTTCGGTTTTAAACAGATCACCTATGGGGGCTAAAGCCCCGTTCATATCCCCGTACAGTGTGCAGTAGCCCATTGCAAGCTCGGATTTATTGCCTGTGGTAAGGAGTATTGAGTTCCATTTATTAGAAAATCCCATTAAAAGTGAACCCCGAATTCGGGCTTGAAGATTTTCTTCGGCTATATCAAACGGGCGTCCTTCAAAAACCCCGTTTAAAGTCGAAAGGAAAGCGGTAAACACCGGCTCAATGGGCAGTACTTCATGGCGGCAGCCTAGATTACGGGCTAGTTCGGCTGCATCGTCATTTGAGTTTTGTGAGGAAAAACGAGAGGGCATTGCGATTGTTACGACATTCTCTTTGCCTATCGCGCGAACTGCGAGATAGGCGACGAGCGCCGAGTCTATTCCGCCTGAAAGTCCCAGATGTGCGGTTTTAAAGCCGCACTTACGCATATAGTCACGTATACCCATAACAAGAGCTTCCTCAATGATGTCCTGCTCTCCGGAGAGGACGGGGCTCGATGACGGAGATAGCGGGGGGGCGTTGCGGGGGGCAGGGAGGATCTTTTCTTCTTCGGATGCCGCCTGATTTTCATATTCGTCTTCTTTGCCCCCCGCAGAGGGGGGAAGCGCAAGACCCGCGAAGCGGGGCTGGAGCGGGGGGGGAGACTTCCCCCCTTTCTCTGATTCCGGTATATCGCAGAAAATAATGTCTTCTTCAAAGGCTTTGGCACTGATGGTGTTGTCTTTATCGAGTATGAATGAACGTCCGTCAAAGATGATGGAGTCGTTGGCTCCTACTGCATTGATATAGGCAACGGGTATTTCGCCGCGTGAGGCTATGCGCCGTGCGAGGCTGAGTCGGGCGTGTTGTTTGCCTGCATAATACGGGGAGGCTGAAGGCGCACACAGCATGGTAAGGCCGAGGTCAAGGAGACGGCGTACCGGGTCTTCGGCGTATTTTGTACCTGGTGTTTCGGTTTCTCTCCAGATGTCCTCGCAGATTGCGATTCCTATGCGTTGTCCTTTGTATGCAAAATAATTCCATGCATTGGCGCTTTCAAAGTTCCGCGCCTCGTCGAATACATCGTAAGTGGGAAGCAGGGTTTTGATTTGTTCAAAGACAAGTTTGTTTTGATATATGATGCCGTATGCGTTGACGAGGGCTTTGCCTGCTGTCGAACGGCTGCGGTTTACATAGCCAACGCCGACTGCAATTTCCGGCGGCAGCTTGTGTTGTAAGATCCGGAGTGTTCTGATATTAAGCTCGACAAAGCAATCCTGATCAAGTAAGTCCATCGGAGGATACGCACAGATGCTCAATTCGGGAAAAAGCACCAGTTCCGCTCCTGCATTTTTCGCGTTTTCGCTAAACTCGATGATTTTTTGTCCGTTTGCCTTAAAGTCACCGATGGTTGAATCTATTTGTGCTAGTGCTATATGCATATTCCCCCTGTGTTATCGAAAGAATCGGGTTTGTTTCACCGGAACAGGGAATAATGCCGTTACGCTTTATTCCCTGTCTCCGGTGAATCTGTCTTAGGCTTTTATTACTGCGCGTTCGCGTTTTGCAAGCACGAGGTAACCGATTGCCGAAACAACGGCAAGGCTGGATACGGTTGTATACGAGACGCTCCATGAAACGTGTTCCGCCAGCAGGGGCATTACAAGGTTCGCGCCTAAATTGCCGAGCACATATGCAGCCAATCCGACAAAACCGATGGCTGTACCGGCAACTTTTAGCGGGACGAAGTTTACCGTGAGTATATTGACGATAAGCTGAGGTCCGTAAATAAGGGCACCCATACAGCCGGAAACGACTAACAATAGTATGTATGATGATGTTCCGGTGTTTTGGATACTTTTATACAAAAATACTAATGCGGCTAAAACAAAAAGGCCGAAAGCGCCGACTATTGTTTGTTTATTCGGCAATTTTACCGAAAGCCATGCAAAAAAGATCGATCCTGGTATGGCTATCCATTCAAGAACGGAGATCGCCATTAAATATTGGGTTTTTTCAAATCCGATCGCGGCATCGCCGAGATAAAGCGGCATCCAGTCTTCTATACCGAAGCGGACAAAGTAAAGCGCGGCGTTAATAAAGGCAACGATGAGGAGTGAGGGATTTAAAAACACGTATTTGAATATGAGCTTAAAATATGATTCTGAACGATCGCTTTCTTCGCCGACATCAGGCTCTCCGGCAGCTCCGTACATGGTTCGAAGGGAGTCCATGCCTTCTTTTTCCGGCGCATCACCGCCGAATCTCCAGAATATAAAAGAAAGCGCAAAAACTACAACACCCGGAATTACAAAAGCAAGCAGGATATTGTTAGTCGGACTGACAAAGCCAAGACCGGATACAACGAGGGGTAAAAGCGCCGATCCTGCATTTTGAGAGATATTCCACATTGCAATCCCGCCGCCGCGTGATTTATTGGGGAACCAGTTCGCTATCATGGCTTGGGAAGACGGGGCGAGAGCTCCCTGAATAAGACCCAAAAGGAACAATAAAATCGCAAGCACAACAAAAGATTTATTAAAACCAATGGCAACACAAATTAAAGCGGAAGCTCCGAGTGAAAGGGCAAAAAGTTTTTTGAGTGATGTTTTGTCGGCGATAATTCCCATGACAAACTTTCCGATACCGTAGGTTACGGAAAAAGCAGTAAGTAAAAATCCTATATCGGTAAGTGACCAATTGTAGATGCTTGCCATGTCCTTGGAAAGAAGTTTAAAGTTGTTACGAACAAGGTACGCGCATACATATCCCAAAAAAGAGACTGCAAACACGGCTTTCCTTCGCATTAAATAACGTGCGAATTCTGCCGGCTTATTTTTTTTGTATAGATCCGAAGCATCAAGAGGCTCAGGTGAGGCTTTTGATTGATTTTTTGCCATAATTCCATCCCTTTATTTATTGTTTTTCGTAAGTATGCCATAGTTTTTTATAGTTGTCTATTTGAAATGATATCCGGCAGCAAATCCCGTTTGAAAAACATCCCACTTAACTTAGGAGTTTTGATCAGAAGTCTGCTACTCTTTTTTGTTGCACAACAAAAAAACTGATGCTCCAAATTGCTCAAACTCATTGACCAAGATCATGATTTTATTCTAAATTCAATCTATGCTTGATTATCGATTTATTGTAGAAAATTTAGACGCGGTTAAGGCAAATATAAAAAACCGCTGTATGGATGCCGATGCGGATGCACTGGTACGGCTTTTTAAAAAACGCACGGAACTGGTAACTTCCTTGCAGGAACTTCAGCGGAACCGTAATGAAAACGCCGCAGCTATGAAAGCAAAGCTCGACCCTGATCTACGGCAAAAACTTATTGAAGACGGTAAAAAAATCAAAGAGAATATCGCTATTGCCGAGGATAAACTCCGCGTTATTGAAGCAGAGTTAACAACGGAAGCGAAAAGAATTCCCAATATGGCGCATCCTGATGCTCCCATCGGCAAAGAGGATAAAGATAATTTGGAGTGTAAACGTTTCGGAGAGCCGACAACGTTCGATTTTGAGCCGAAGGATCATGTAATTCTTGGGCAGGAACTTGACATTATTGATTTTGACACGGCGAGAAAGGTTGCCGGCCCTAAATTTTATTATTTAAAAAATGAGGGCGTTTTTTTGGAACTGGCTCTTGTTCGTTATGCCTTGGACATTCTCCAAAAAAAAGGATTTACTCCCCTGATTACGCCTGACATTGCGAAGGATGAAATCCTCGACGGTATCGGCTTTAACCCGCGTGGTCCGGAGAGCAATGTCTATGGACTTGAGGGAGAGCAAAGTTGTCTTATCGGCACTGCGGAAATAAGCCTTGGCGGCTATTTTGCAAACGAGATTATCTCAAAAGACAAACTCCCCCTTAAAATGGCCGGTCTTTCCCACTGTTTCAGGCGCGAAGCAGGGGCTGCCGGGCAATTTTCAAAGGGACTGTATCGCGTCCACCAGTTTACCAAGCTTGAAATGTTTGTTTATTGTCTTCCCGAACAGTCCGAATCAATACACGAACAGCTCCGCTTGATTGAGGAAGAAATTTTTTCAGGTCTTGAAATTCCGTTCCGTGTGGTTGATACCTGTACCGGAGACCTTGGCGGGCCGGCTTACCGGAAATGGGATATTGAAGCGTGGATGCCGGGAAGAAACGGCGGCGAATGGGGCGAAGTTACCTCAACATCAAATTGTACGGATTATCAGGCACGCCGCCTTAACATCAGATATAGGGATGAGGACGGTAATCATTTTGTTCATATGCTGAACGGAACGGCAATTGCCGTCTCCCGCGCCATCATATCCATACTGGAAAATTTTCAGTTGAAGGATGGCAGAGTACGGATTCCCTCAGCGCTTGTTCCTTACTGCGGCTTTGAATATATCGAACACAAGAAGAGCTAAAACGATCCGCCGGATCGCCTTTTTGCTGCTTCGGCTATGATGGCGGAGGATTCCTCTGCCATCATAAACAGCTTACTTTTTTAACATAATACCCGCGGTAGGACATACCGCTACACACTCACCGCAGCCATCGCAGACAGTGTCAACAAGCGATTTGCCGAACGGGGCCTGCATACGAGTTACAAAACCCCGGTTCACAAATGCAAGTGCGTTCAAACCCTTGACCTCGGCGCAGACGCGTACGCAGGCCGCACAGTTGATACACTTGTGCTGCTCCTGCCTGATCTTGGGATGACTTGTGTCAATGTGGTACCCGCGCCGTCCGCCGTCTGTCGGTGCGCCAAAATAATTCTGATCCGCGCCGTAACGGGTGGCGTAACTGCGGAGCCGGCAATCATCTGCATCGGCGCAGCCGCATTCAAGGCAGCGCTGTGCTTCTTTAAGTGCGTCCTTAGCGCTAAAGCCCGTTTCGACTTCCTTTTCCGTACCGGTACGCTCCTTATCGGAAATCACCGGCATCTTGGCACGCGGCATTTTTTCATAATTTTTGAAAAGTTCCTCACTTACCGTTTCAAGCGGGCCCATTGTTGAGTTAAATATTTCTTTTTCTCCGACAAGCGCTTCCCCGGCAAGATACTGATTTACCGCACAGGCAGTTTTGCGTCCGTTCCCTATGGCTCTTACCGCAATATCCGCACCGGTCTGGCAATCGCCGCAGGCAAAGATTCCGGCTCTGGTCGTTTGAAAGTTCTTCTTGTCAACAACAAATGTGCCGTTACGGGCAAGCTCAATGCCGATTTCTTTTGCAAGTTCGGGGATAACCCGCTGCCCAATTGCTCCGACAACCGCCGTGGCGCTTACCGTGTATTCGGAACCTGCGACCGGTTTCGGGGAACGTCTGCCCGATGCATCTTTTTCGCCGAGTTCCATCTTAACCAGAGTAAGCTTTAGTTTATCGCCGTCTTTTTCGATTTTTACCGGCGCGGTGAGGTATTTAAAAATCACACCCTCACTCATTGCCTCTTCAATTTCTATGTCATTGGCGGGCATCTCTTCCCGGCCCCGCCGGTAGAGCACTGTGGAGCTTGATCCGCCGCGCAAAGCGCTGCGGGCGCAGTCCATCGCCGTATTGCCGCCGCCGATAACATAGACATCACTGCCGAGATCGGGCGTTTTACCTTCGCCGGATTCGCCGAGATACGTAATGCCCGACCATACGCCGGGAAGATCCTCTCCGGAAACACCGATAGGCGAAGCCGCCTGCGCGCCGATAGCGATAATCAAAGCGTTGTAGTCTTTTTCAAGCTGCTTGACAGGAATATCCCTACCGATTTCAACACCGTATTTTACTTGTACGCCAAGCTCTTCAATGATGTTGAATTCGTTCGCCAGCGTGCTGTCAGGGAGACGATAGTAGGGGATACCATAGCGCAGCATACCGCCTGATTTTTTATGTTTTTCAAAAACTGTTACCGAATGACCGGCAAGGGAAAGATAGTAGGCGGCGCTCATACCGGCGGGACCTGCGCCGATAATGGCGACTTTTTTCCCGGTGGGCGGCGCTTTTTCCGGCAGTACGGGCTTTCCGTTTTTTGCAAGCTCGACATCGGATATAAAGCGTTTCATATTACAGATTGCGATAGGCTCTTCCACGCGGCCTCGGCGGCACTGACTCTCGCAGGGCCGCGGGCAGATGCGCCCGAGTACGCCGGGGAAGGGCGCTTTTTCACGGATGAGCCTTGCGGCCTCCGCCTCTTTGCCCTCACGCACCAGCGCAAGAAAGCCCCGGATATCTATGCTCGACGGGCAGGCCGTTTGACAGGGAGGCAGACAGTCTCCGCAATGGTCGGAGAGCAGGAGGTTAAGGCACATACGATGTGATTCAGTGATTTCATCGTCTTCCACCGTTACGACCATGCCCTCGGCAACTTTTGTCGCGCAAGACGGAACCAAATTCCCTCTCCCTCCCTCAACCTTTACCGCGCACATAAAACAACTGGTGAACGGTTTCAATTTGTCGGCGTAACAGAACGTGGGAATATCAAACCCGGCGCTCCACGCTGCTTTAAGAATTGTTGCCCCTTCCTCAATTTGGACGGGTTTTTTGTTGATAGTAAGATTTACCATAGCCATTTAATTCACCTCAATTGCGCTAAACTTGCACGTATCGCGGCACAGACCACAGCGTGTACATTTTTCCGCGTCAATACTATACACTTTTTTTGCTTCGCCGCTTATTGCCTTGACCGGACAGCCGCGCGCGCAGGCACCGCAGCCGACACATTTCTCTTTCAAAATTTCGTATTTGATAAGAGATTTACAAACTTTTGCAGGGCACTTCTTGTCTTTAATGTGCGCCTCGTATTCATTCTTGAAGTACTTCATGGTGGTAAGAACCGGATTCGGGGCAAGTTGACCGAGTGCACAGAGCGAGGTTTTTTTGATATGAGCGGCGAGTTTTTCAATTCGCTCAATGTCTTCCTCCTGCCCCTTGCCTTCGGTAATTCTCTCCAGAATTTCAAGCATACGTTTTGTTCCCACGCGGCAGAAAGTGCACTTTCCGCAGCTTTCACTTTGTACAAAAGTAAGAAAATATTTTGCCACGTCAACCATACAGGTCTGATCATCCATAACGATAAAGCCGCCTGATCCCATGATTGCACCGGTGGCTGTTACGGATTCAACATCAATAGGAATGTCGAACATACTTTCCGGAATACAGCCGCCTGAGGGCCCGCCCATCTGCACTGCTTTGAGCGGCCGCCCCGTGGAACTGCCGCCGCCAATGTCTTCGACAAGCTCACGGATCGTAAGACCGACAGGAATCTCGACAAGTCCCGCCCGTTTGATTTTACCGGCAAGCGCAAAAACTTTGGTACCAATAGTGACACGGTTTTTGCCGCTCTTGTACTTGTTGAATTCCGCCGGACCTTTTGTGATGATAAACGGAACATTGATGTAGGTTTCGACATTGTTGATATTTGTCGGACATTCGTTGATGCCGGATTCCGCCGGAAAGGGCGGCTTCAAGGTCGGCATACCGCGCCGCCCCATGATTGAAGCCATAAGCGCTGTTTCTTCGCCGCAGACAAAAGCGCCCGCGCCTTCTTTAATCCGCAGATTAAAAGAAAAATCTTTGCCTAAAATATTCTTGCCTAAAAGATTTCGTTTTTCAGCCTCGGCAATGGCTATTTGCAGGCGCCGGATAGCAAGAGGATACTCGGCACGGCAGTAAACGTAGCCGTAATCCGCACCGGTCGCATACGCAGCAATCAGCATACCTTCAATCAGGCCATGAGGATCACCTTCAATAAGCGCACGATCCATAAAAGCCCCGGGATCGCCTTCATCTGCATTACACACAAGATACTTGTGCTTGCCTTCGGCTGCTTTGTTAGCCGCAAAAATCGCCCACTTTTTCGCCGTCGGGAAAAAAGCGCCGCCGCGGCCGGCAAGTCCTGATTCTTTTATAATCTCAATGACTTCTTCGCTCTTATATTCGTTCAGGCATTTTTCAATCGCTTTATAGCCGCCTGTCGCAAGATAGTCCTCAATTTTTTCAGGGTTGATAACACCGCAATTTCTGAGTGCAACCTTGACCTGTTTGGGAAGATAAGCCCGGCCTTCCTCTGATTCCCGTACGCGGTTTTTTTCAGGCAAGCTGCCGGAAAGCGCTCCCTGCGCGATTTCACCGGCAAAATCCGTATCAACATAGCCGAAGAGCGTACGTTTACCGCCGAAAATATCCCCGTTATCGTTGCTAATCACTTCAACAAGCGGCTCGGCAAAACACATACCGATACACGAAGTCGTCTCAACATCGGCCTTGCCGTCCAGTTTTTCTTTTAAGAAATCATAGACTGCCTGTCCTCCGGCAGCGATTCCGCAGGAACCCAGTCCCACCAATAATTTAGGCTTTCCCATCTTTATAGTCCTTTATAATTGCATGGATTTTTGTCCTTGTCAGTTTCGCATAAATTTTACCCCCAATCATTGCGACAGGCGCGAGAGAGCAGCACCCCAAACAAGCCACACGTTCCAGAGAAAAGAGTAGATCGGGTGTCGTCTCACCTTCTTTTATACCCAATTCCTGAGAAATAAGTGCCGAAACAATCTCCGCACCTGCGACATGGCAGGCCGTACCGTGACAGACCCGAACCATATACTTTCCCTGCGGCTTAAAACGAAACTGCGAATAAAATGTCGCCACACCGTATAGATCGGAAAGCGGAATCCCTGATTCTTTTGAAACCGCCTCCACTAAATCTTCCGGCAGATAGCTATGCCGCTTTTGAATTTCCTGTAAAAGCGGAATCGAGAACTCGCTTGTGCGGCCAATTCCCGTGACAATATCCCGGGCCTCCTGCTCGACCCCGCAACAATCACAACTCATACACGCCTCCTTGTCTTTGAATGTACTAAGGACAAAATTTTCTCCAGAAAAATAAATTAAATGAAGTATATTATAGCTTAAAATGATTTTCACTATCAATAGAGCGAAATTATTATTGTCAACGCAACGTGAAAATGTCCCCTTTTTTACCAACATGAAAATGTCCCCTTTAGGGAATTAAGCCGCATTGCCAATATGGTCTTTATGTTCCTGTTTTTCCAACTCCTTAACAA
>JAITXS010000077.1 GCA_031284645.1 Spirochaetaceae bacterium
CTAACGCTCCTAACCCTTTGCTTCGGGTAAGTGGTAAAGATTTCTGACCCTTCAAGACCCTAAACCCAAGACCCAACTACCCTTCTTCTTGGGTTATGGGGTATAGATTTTATCAGAAATTCTGTCCCATCCCGAACTTTTCTAAACTTTTGCTTCGGGGTAGAAGTGCGGATGTCTGATAATTCCTATACCCTGTACCCAAAACCCTATTACCCTTGCTTCGGGTAGAGGGGTGGAGTTCTGATAAAATCTATGCTTCAGACCCAATTGTGGGGGTGGCGGAGAACACCGCGCCGGCGGCGCGGGTTCGAAGACAGGGGGAGCTGTGAAAATAGATCTCTTATTATACCGATTTTACGTTCATGGTAACGAAAGTGCTCCCCCTCCTTCTGTGCGATTTTTACTTTATGCAGGGAATCCGGCCTGCGCTTTTTATTAGATATACGGTAAGCTGCTTGCAAAATAATAGCCGAAAATTGCCGCTTCATCGCGGGGCTCTTTTAAAAAGCAGCAAAATATGGTAATTATAATATCAGGAATTATAATTGACAAAAGCTGTTTTTAGATTGGGCGAAATTGCAATGAGCAATTCCAGCATAGTTCTCGATGCTCCTTTTCGGGATGAAAGTAAACAAAATGGAGAGACACCCGATGTCGAGATCAACACGGAGGATGTCTTTCAAGGTCCGACTGCGGATGAATTGCGGGCAGAGGCCGAGCTCTTTAAAGTTCAGTGGGAAAATGAAAAAACCGCGATGATAAACGCGGCAAAAGCACAAGCCGAAATGCTGGTAAACGATGCCCGTTTCCAGGCGGAAGAAAAAATAAAAATTACTGAAGCCGACATAGATAAAAAAATAGAAGAAGCGCTCTTGCACACGGAAAATATCAAACAGGAAGCACAGGCCAGTGCACAGGCCGTGATCAATTCCGCGCAGCTAAACGTTGAAGAAATAAAAGAGGGCGCCCATAAAGAAGGCTTTGAAACCGGACGTTCGGAAGGTTACGAGGCCGGAAAAACAGAGGTTCAGCGTCTTATTGAACGTACTCATCTTGTGTTAGAACGGATTCAAGATAAGCGGTCTGCCATTTTATCCGAAGTCGAGCAGCAGATTATTGATTTAACTCTGCTTATCGCGCGGAAAGTTATTAAAACAATCTCGGAAACAGAAAAAACGGTCGTCATTGAAAACATAAAAGCGGCTTTGAAGAAAATAAAAACACGGGGGAATATCACCGTTAAGGTGAATCTCGCCGATTTACAGCTTTCCACAGACCATGTGCAGGAATTTACTCGAATGCTGGAAAACAACGGCACCATCGAAATTTTAGAAGACAGCTCGATTGAACCGGGCGGCTGTATTATTGAGACTGATTTCGGCGCGATTGACGCGAGAATCACAAGCCAGCTTGCCGAGCTTGAAACTAAAATCCTTTCACTTTCGCCGATAAAGGGCGGCGCTTAAGGATACGGAAGAAAGGGCACGCATTCTTTTTCCGCTTTAAAATATATCATGGAAAATTTATTCGAAAAATATGTAGATGCGGTAGAACAAACGGAGACAATTACCAGCGTAGGATATATCTGCCGTGCACGGGGGCTTCTTCTTGAAAGCAGGGGGCCTCAGGCGGTAATCGGCGAAATCTGTCTGCTTGATGTGCGCGGAGTCGAGGTTCAGGCAGAAGTTGTTGCGCTGAGCGAACATATTGTCAGTCTTATGGCTTTTGCCGACACATCAGGCATTGAGATCGGAAGCCGCGTCAAAGCAACCGGTTCCATGCTTTCCGTCCTCTGTTCTCCTGAACTACTTGGGCGCATCCTAGGGCCGCTTGGCAGTACGATTGACGGAAAAAAACCGATTACAGGGAATGTCCGTTATCCGGCACTCGCAAAACCGCCTCCCGCACTCTCCCGTCCGCCAATAAAAAAACGCGTTATTACCGGGATCCGTGCCATTGACGGGCTCCTTGCCTGCGGGGAAGGTCAGCGTCTCGGAATTTTTGCAGGTTCCGGCGTGGGAAAATCGACTTTTCAAGGTATGATAGCCCGAAACACCGCGGCGGATGTTAATGTGATTGCGCTTATCGGCGAGAGGGGACGTGAATTAAACGATTTTATTGAGCAGAGTCTTGGAGAGGAAGGCTTGAAGCGCTCTGTCCTGGTTGTCGCAACTTCTGACCAGCCTGCTCTCGCGCGTCTTCGTGGGGCATATATAGCCGCTGCCGTTGCCGAATACTTCCGCGATCGCGGGATGAACGTCATGCTCCTTTTTGATTCGGTTACCCGTTTTGCGCGGGCCCAGCGTGAAATTGCTCTCTCCATCGGGGAAGTGCCTGCTCAGCGGGGCTACACGCCTTCGGTTTTTGAGCTGCTCCCGAAACTTCTTGAACGCGCCGGTGCCTCGGACAAAGGGACCATCACTGCGTTTTATACGGTTCTTGTTGACGGCGATGATATGGACGAACCTATCTCGGACAATGTACGCGGGATACTTGACGGGCACATCGTATTATCCCGTAACCTTGCTTCCCGGGGCCATTATCCGGCTGTTGACATTTTACAGAGTATCTCGCGTCTTGAAAGTGAAATCGCAGGACCTGAGTCAAAAAAAGCGGCCCGTATTATTAAGCGTTACATTGCCGACTATGCCGAAGCGGAAGATATTATCAATGCCGGCGCGTACAAACGCGGTTCCAATCCCTCGATTGATATCGCTATTGAAAAACGCGCAGAAATAGAGGATTTCTTAATTCAGGACGCCGGGGACAAATCAACACTTGCCGAAACATTAAGCCGCATGGGGGAAATCGCCGACATCGTAATTCCCGAAAGTGAGATGATCTACGGCGATGGGGAGCTTGAAAGCACCGCCATTCAGCAGATCTGAGCATAGGGATCACCGTGCGTGTCGGCTCATCAGGGAATGTTTATAGTATTCACGGCTGTTCCGTCATGGGAGTAGACGCGTTTGCTGTTTGACGGGTCCAGTACGCGTTGTCCGCGAAAAAAAAGGGTATAATGCCAGACTCCGCTGGGAAGGGGAAGATTCAGGTGGTAGATACCCGGACTGGTTTCTTGCAGGCGATACATAAAAGGATCCCAGCCGTTAAAATCTCCGGCGACCGTAATGCTTTCCCCTTGTTGAGCTTTATAGCTAAGGACAAGCTCACCGCGCGCCTCCCCACCGGCCCATCCGTTTCCCTGCGGTACCGGAGCCTTTGTAATCGAAAGCTCGGCCCCTGTTGTAAAATCAAACCGGGTGCGGGGATTGAGGGGATCGCTTAGCCAAAGCCCGTCGATAATAAGGCGGTATCCCAATTCTCTTGTGTCTTGCATGTTTTCACCGACTGTGTACGCATAAAAAAGGATCCCTGAATCTTTGAGCATTTCCGGGGGAATTTTTTTCGCGGGGTCAAAATGTGCTGTATTATCAATCGGAATGAGGAGCTTTTGAAACCAGTGGACTGTTGAAAAATTTTCATGCGCAAAGGAAACGCCCACCCGCTTATAATGGGAGGGCGCGGTAAAGACAACAGCATCCTCAAAAATAGCTGGTTCGCCGGGCTCTTTAAGACTTAGCAAGTATTCGATAAAATGAGGAGAGCGTAAATCCAACGCCCCTAAAATGCCGATACTTGATGTAAGAAGGAGTATTAAAAAGACAAATGTTTTCATCTGGTACTAAAAATATCGGTTGATGACTATAATTCTTTATTATGCCGTCTCTAAAGCAGCTTAAACAGTTTCAATCACTCATGAAGAAAATTGGCAAGGAAAATGAAATCCGTGCAAGGGAACAACTGCCCGCGGATGATTTTAGCCTGCCCGATCATGAGCCGGGGCCGGTTTCTCCCCGAAAAGCGCGCAAAACCCAGCCTGACGCCGATATTTCAGTGCCCGCCGGCGCAAGCTCCGCTCCTCCCCCTCCCCCGCTCCCGGAAGAAAATGAAGCAAACAAAGCGTTGCTGCGGGGATTGGGCACGGCAGACAATGAGGACGACTTCCCGAATAACGAGAAAAACGGCGACAAAGAAACAGACGAGGATCAAAAAGATGCACAGGGCGGCGGGGAGGCAGGCGGAGAAACTTCCGATACCGATGATGGGAGCGATAACGCTGACAGCGATTTCGGGTTTGACTTTAGCGACTTCCTCAACTCAATGCCTGATGATACAGAAAACAAAGCGGAAAATGACTCTGATTCAGACGAAAACCAAACGGAACACGAAGAAGCTGTTTCCGGAAAAGCCGCGGAAGAAGATGCGCCGCACGGTATAGTTCAGGATGAGCTGCACACTCCGGAATCTTTTGATGATGAGTTTAACACTCCTTTTGAAGAGCAGGCTGCGGACTCTTTGAAGGGTAATCCTGAAACTCCCGCCGAAAAAGCTGATGAAAAAGAAAAGATTGAGGAAGACCCCGGTTCAGGCGGCGATTTTGATCTTGACTTCAGCGATTTGAATATTGACTTAGCCGCCTCCGAGAACGATGATATTGATCCCCCTGAAGATGAGCTTGCACCCCCGGAAAATGAAGATCACGATCAAAAAAATATCCTCGATGACAAGTTTTTTACCGGTATGGAAGATTTGGAGGAAGAAGCAGCGGATAAGGCCGGGCAAGAGCTGCAAAAAACCACGCAGGAAAGCCCCGCACAGCCTCCGGCGGGGAACGGGTATATTCCCCCGGACTTGAATGTTGGTGTTTCCGAGGAAGAGATGAATTCGTTATTCTCGGATATTGTGCATGATGAAGAAATCGCGACGGAACCGGAAATTCAGACGCTTGTCCAGGATAATGATATCTTTGAGCAGGAAGATGAAATAAAGAGCGAAGATGATCACAGAGACAGCGCTTTTGATCATTTTGATTTAGGCGGCGGTACAAGCAATCTTGATAATTTACCCGATATTGAGACATTGGGGATACGTCTTCCGGATGAAAATGCGGAAGCAGAAATGGTGCCTATTAGTGAAATAAACCTGAGCGAAGAGGATGTTCAGGCTTTACTCAAAACGCTGGCAAAATATCCGCTTAATATCCGTATTGCCTGTGAAGAGGCTATCGGCGAGGATAACTTTCCTCCTGCCCAGCTAAAACCGCTTATTGAACTATTGATCGATGGCGGCAGCGCGCAGGAAACAGCACGGCTTCTTGGCAAACTTCTTAAAAAACGGGTGTCCGTTCCCAAAGGATTTAAAACAGGCGAGGAATTAGAAGAAGAGCGGCGAAGTTTTAACTACATATTTATCCACAGATTTTTGCCTGTTGCCCGTTTGGCGCTCATTCTTGCGGTGCTTGCCCTCTCAATTGCCTACTTGTCATATCAATTTATCTACCGGCCGCTGAACGCCGAGAACTTGTATGAAAAAGGATACGAGTTAATTTTATCGGGTGAGGCTCCTAACTACGTGAGGGCAAATCAGTATTTTAGTGATGCGTTTGAAATCCACAAAGTAAAAGACTGGTTTTATGCATACGCCGAACGTTTTCGGGATGAACGGCAGTATGTCTACGCCGAGCAAAAATATGATCAGTTACTCCGTATATATCCTCATGATAAAAAAGGCGCGTTGGATTACGCGGGCATGGAAGGGTTCTATCTTCAAAATTATGAAAAAGCGGATAAAATCATCCGGCAGGAAATCCTTGATTACAGTGTTGACGACAAGGACGGATTACTGGCCCTGGGAGATATTAACCTTGACTGGGGTGAGACAGACAGCTCAAGATATGAGGAGGCGCGTGCTGCTTACGCGCGGATATTGTCGATATACGGATATACTGATCCGGTGCTTGAGCGTATGCTACGCTACTTTATACTCACCGATAAGCTTGTTGATGTGCTGCCGCTGCAAAAGAAATTTATGGCGGATAAAAAAAGTAAGGTTTCAGCGTCAACTTTTGCCGAGCTTGGAGGATATTTGCTTGATAAACGTTTTGAGCTACCACAAGGCGTTCCCGATGAAAATATCGCACGGATAGAAGGTATAAAAGATGTTCTGCTTCGCGCCGAAAAAACAGATCCAAATCTGCCTGAGGCGCATTATCAACTTGCGCGTTATTATCATTTTTACGATTTCCCCCTTGAGGAACGTATTGCCCTCGAAAACGCCTCTTCTGCTTTTGATCAGGCGCGGCTTGAAACACGGAAACGTTCAGGCTACAGAATTGACACACAGCGCCGTCTCTCACAGCTTATGTTAAAAGAGCATGAATTTATTTCCGCGGAAAACGCTCTGGTAAAAGGCGTAAATCTGTATGAAGATGCTGTTTCACGCCGTCTTTTAACCCGCAATCCCGAGTACGGACGGCTTTATGCGGATCTGGGCGATATAGAATATTTTGCGAAAACCGGTGACATGAAGAAAGCGGAGCAATACTATCTTGATTCTGAGGCAAACGGCTGGATTCCGCCTGAAATCGAATACCGGCTTGGCGCTGTGTATTACCGGCAAAGTGAATTCCCAAAGGCTTTCCAGCGTCTTTTTAACGTATCCAAAGAAATTCCGCCTAACCGTAAACTGCTTAATACGCTGGGTCTTACTTCTTTCCTGAATTCCGATTTTTTCGCATCTCAAGCCTATTATCAACGTCTTCTTGCCATGCTGCACAGAGACAGGGATCGCATACCGCTTGTCTTGCCGGATAATGTGCCGGAACACCGCGCGTTATTGGAACGAATAATGATTGCCGAAAATAATATGGGTGTTACCCTGAATGCTTTGGCAAAACAAACGGGAAAGAACTCCTACCGGGTATCTGCGCTGGCTATGTTCTCCGAGGCAGCCCGTGTTTGGGACGCGCTTGGGCGGGATCAAAAAACAATGATACGGCCCGGACGGCTTGACCCTGCCCTGCCCGGGGCAAGCTTGCCTTATCTTAATATTCGCAATACGCTGTATCCTACGGATAGCGAACAAAACCAAATGTTCATGCGCCTTGACGCCGATGTTCTTGAGCCTTCGGAGTGGGAAGAACGAATGGCGTCGATATATTCCTATGAACAAGCTAAACTGCGGGAAGCCGCAGGCTCATAATCTGGTCCGCGCATAAAAAGCGCGTATTTCAACACAAGGGAGTGAGGGAAAAATGGATTCTAATTTAATGAAAATTCTTATAGGAATGGGGATTTACGCTCTTTTTATCATTGCCGTTGCCTTGATGTTTCTTAAACGAAGCAACAGTAATGCGGAAAGCTTTTTTTTGGGCAAGCGGGGACTGGGGCCCTGGGTGTCTGCTTTAAGCGCGGAAGCTTCCGATATGTCCGGCTGGCTTTTAATGGGCTTGCCCGGTCTTGCCTACTGGCTGGGAATAGGAGAGGCGTTCTGGACCGCGCTTGGCCTCGCTCTGGGCACCTGGCTCAACTGGAAATTTGTGGCCCGGCGCCTTCGTTTTTATACTGAAACAGCAAACAATTCGTTCACCCTGCCGACTTTTTTTAGCAACCGCTTCCATGACAAAAAACATATTCTTTTAATTATATCCGCATTGATGATCATCATCTTTTTTTCGGTGTATGTCGGCGCCCAGTTTGTTACATTCGGAAAACTCTTTCATTACCTGTTTGGCAAACCTGAATATTACTCTCTGATTATTATCTGCGGGGCCGCTTTAGTTTTTTTTTACACGCTTCTTGGCGGTTTTTTAGGGGAAAGTTTTACCGATTTTGTTCAGGGACTCCTTATGATAGGAGCAATAGTGCTTGTTTTTGCGTTCGGGATTAACTCAAGCGGCGGTATTGACGCGATCAATGCCAATCTGCGAAATTTCCCCCGATTTTTAGATATTTTTGGCAGCGCAAGCCCTATTGAAGGTCAAGCAGCCGCTTTCGGCGCAGGGAATGATTATACCGTTATCAATATAATCTCGTGCCTTGCATGGGGTTTGGGTTATTTCGGTATGCCTCAGGTGCTTCTTCGCTTTATGGCGATCAAAAGTCCGGTACGGCTGCCCAAAGCGCGGATCATCGCGGTAAGCTGGTGTATTATTTCGCTTATTGCTGCAGTCTGCATCGGTCTAATCGGCAGAGCGTCCAGTCCCGGACTGTATACTAGCGCCGCGAGCGCCGAATTGATTTTTATTGATATGGCCTGCTCGTTTTTTCCGCCAATCATCGCAGGTCTTGTCCTCTCCGGTATTCTTGGTGCATCTATGAGTTCCGCCGATTCGTATATGCTGATTACATCTTCTTCCGTTGCAAACGATTTATTAAAAAATTCAATAAAAAAAGATTTAAGCGAAAAATCCGTTTTGTGGATGGCCCGTGTTACCATGTTGATCGTTACATTCTTCGGACTTTTTGTGGCACTTAACGGCAGCGACTCGATTTTTAAAATTGTATCTTACTCATGGGCGGGACTTGGCGCCTGTTTCGGCCCCCTGATTCTTTTTTCGCTTTTCTGGAAGCGAACGACCCTCTCCGGTGCTGTCGCCGGAATGATCTCAGGCGGCGTTACTGTTGTTTTGTGGAAGCATGTCATCAGCAAACAGGCGGCTATACTTAATGTTTATGAACTCCTTCCCGCTTTTATTATCTCCTGTATTTTGATTGTTGTTGTAAGCCTCGTAAGTCCTAAACCATCAAAAGAGATAGAAGCTGAATTTGAAAAATCACAAAAATTGTGCGGGGCAAAACGGTAAGCAGGACATGGTAAAAAAATATTTTATTCCCCTGTTTTTCCTTTTGTTTATTTTTTTCGCGTGTACCCGTGCGGATCCGACAATTGATTTTTACCTGATGAAGCTTGTCTATGAAGAAACGGAAAACGGCATAGTTCCGGGTTTTACTTTTTTTGCCCTGGTAAACGATGATGACGGCCCTGAGGATATTGCCGAAATCCGGCTCTATCATGATGCGGAAGGTTTAATGTGGACCCTGAAACCTGATAATTGGACAATTCTGGAAGAGCACAATAAGATTTGGATTGGAAGTAAGTCGCTTAGAATGAGCGATGGAGAATTATTACCCAAGGGGGAATTCCGTGCCACTATTGAGGATAAAAGCGGACAATCCGGCGAAAAAATATTCGGTTTTGATACAGCAGAGGACAGTCAGTACCGTTTCCCCACACTTAAAATTGAGAACAAGAATTACAGCATACGCTCCTCGTATCCCGAGAATTATTTTTTATTGTATTTTCAAGACGGTTCCTATCGGAGTCTTTTAAAAGCAGAGAATCTCAACGGGAGTCTTGCCTCGCTCAAACTGCCCTCGGATGCATATAGCATCGCCTTATGGGCTGATGACACGAGTAAGGCTATTTCAGCCTTAACTAAAAAGGTCTATATCCGCGAATGATAAAAAGTTATGCACTTCGCGGCAGAATGAGTCATGCTCAGGAATCTTCGTATAAAAATCAAGCGAAGTATCGTCTGCCTTATTCGGAAAGCCCCGTCCCGCTTCAAGAACTCTTCCAAAACACGGGTCCGGTAATCTGCGAAATTGGTTTTGGCATGGGAAAAGTAACAGCTGCAATAGCCGGGGAAAATCCTGATAAAAATTATCTCGGCATAGAAGTATTTAAAGCAGGTATAGGGCGGCTTTTATGGGAAATTGAAAAATGCTCGTTACATAATATCCGCGTTATAGAGCATGATGCTGTTGAAGTTTTACAGTTCATGATTCCTGATCAAACGATTGCAGCGTTTCATATCTTTTTTCCGGATCCCTGGCCAAAACGCCGACAGAATAAAAGACGGCTTATACAGCGTCCGTTTACCGATTTACTTGTCCAAAAATTGATCCCGAACGGCTACATTTACATGGTAAGCGACTGCGGGGATTACGCTGATTGGGCGCTCCGTGAGCTTTCAGAGACAAAAAATCTGTACAATGCCTACGAAAAATTTTCCCCTCCGCAGCACTGGCGGCCTGAAACAAAATTTGAGGCAAAGGCCCGGGCAAAAAATAATAGTGTCCGCGAATTATTTTTCAGGAAAGCCGAAACGAGTATCACAGCACCATGATTTCCGCCGTACGAGTCTAAGCGCCTCTGTTATCTCGTGAGCTTTTTTGAACAAAAATTGCCCGACCATTGGATAATGCTTACGATTATGATAAGTATAATAACTGTTACCATAGTAACGTCAGTTTGATAACGCTGGTAGCCGTAACGTATCGCAAAATCACCCAAACCACCGCCGCCTATCGCGCCGGCCATCGCCGTAAGCCCCACCAGACTTGTCAGGGTAATGGTAATGCCGCGAATAATGCCGGGGATACTCTCCTTTAAGTATATACGAAAAATAATACCTGCCGGACTTGTTCCCATAGAAAGGGCAGCCTCTATTGAACCGCGATCAATTTCAGATAAGGCGCTTTCCATCTGCCGTGCAAAAAAAGGCACGGTACCGAAAATCAGCGGTACAATTGCTCCTTTAACGCCTATGGCAGTGCCGGCAATTGCCCGTGTTACCGGTATCAACAGGGCGATCAAAATGATAAACGGAATAGCGCGAAACAGGTTGATAATTTTATCAAGAATAGTCCAGAGGGCAGTGTTTTCAAGGATGTCTCCTTTGCGCGTAACGATTAACACAAAGGCGAGCAAAATACCGAAAACAAACGAGATTAAGCCCGGGACGAGTATCATGTGTATAGTTTGCCCCATACATTTTACCAGCTCCGGCACATTGTGATAAACATTTGGTAATAGTTCCAACAACAATTCATTGATTGCCATTTTTAAGTACCTCCACACGGACGCCCTGCGTCCGGAACCATGCTAATGTTTTTTCAATATTAGGCGTATCACCTTCAATAATATTGATTAAACCTCCTGCGGGTTTATCCTGAATAATATCAAGGTCGCCAAAAATAATATTGATATTAACGTTAAAATTACGTGATGCTGTCGAGATAAGCGAATTAAACGTACCATCTCCGATATAACTAAAATGTGCCAATAGTTGATTTTCTTGCAAAGCGACAAGCGGAGAATTATTTTCTATCAAATTATAAATCTTATACAGATTTGATGTTGTCGCGATAAATTTTTTTGTAACGAGCGTTTCAGGATTAGAGAAAATACTAAATGTTGATCCACGCTCGATAATCTCTCCATGTGCCATAACCGCGACACGGGCGCAGATTGATCTGACAATATTCATTTCGTGAGTAACAATGATAATAGTAAATCCGAATTTTTTATTCAGATTTTTTAAAAGCTCCAGTATCGACTGGGTTGTCTGCGGGTCAAGGGCGCTTGTCGCTTCGTCACAAAGCAATACTTTCGGTTTGCAGGCAAGCGCACGGGCAATGCCGACACGCTGTTTTTGCCCGCCGGAAAGCTGCGAGGGGTAGGCATGTTCTTTGCCGCCAAGATCAACAATTTCGATTAATTCCCGCACTCTCTTTGTTATATCATTTTTTGACATACCGGTATAACGCAAAGGGTAGGCGATATTGTCGGCGACAGTGCGTGAGCGGAATAAATTAAAGTGCTGAAATATCATGCCTATATTTTTTCGTGCAGCGCGCAATTCCGCCGGTGCCAAGTTCATCAGATTCTGCTGATTTACAAGAACTTCGCCCGAATCGGGACGTTCCAATAAATTTATACAGCGGATAAGAGTGCTCTTTCCCGCGCCGGAAAAACCAATCACGCCGCAAATATCACCTTCCTCAACCGAGAGGGTAACATTTTTGACAGCCTGCACAACGCCCGAGTCGGTGTGAAACACTTTATTGATATTGTTCAGCTGAATCATATAAGCGCCCTTGAAAGCGGGTGTTCCGCTGTATCTCTGTCGCTTATAAGCGTACAATCAGGCACATGATCGGCAAAAAGCGTTACCGGATATTCTGTGGTCGCTTCGCTAAATAAAATCACCCGCAGTACCGTCTGCTTCCAGGCGCTGCCTTGCAGCATCAGCACACAACGTTTTGCAGAGAGCATAGACTTCATCCCGATAGTAACTCCCTGATGCGGAATCTTGTCGTAGAGGCCGCCGAAATTACGCACACTCATTGCAATAATCATATCGTCGTTCAGATTAACAATGCGTGTTTTCATGGCCGCATATTCTGCAAGACTTACACGCTCGTAGGGATTGTGCGGCGCCTCACAAAAAGCCACCATGCCTTTATAACCAACACCGGCCCACACGGTATCCACACCGCCGATTTCTTCAATTTCACGGTCAATGCGGTCAAGGTCGCCTAATTCCGGCCAGATACGCTGTTCTTCGGGAACCCGCAATTCCCGGTCAACAGGCTCGTAAAAACGATAGTGCATACGACCATGCGGACTTTCAAAATAATTGCCGAAAGGATACACACGGCTGTTCCAGTCAAGTACATAATCCATGTGATACACCGTCAAATTTTTAAGACTTATACGCTCGGTGTTTATGCGCTTAATAAAGCTCGTGTAAGGTTCGGCAGGGCCTGCCGGCAATACCCATGTGGTTGCTTTGCCTGCCGCGTTATTCGCCTTAACTTCATCTGCCATCATATTTCCCGCACGATCCATAGCCGCATCTTTTGTATCTTTTATCACAAGTTTAACTTTTTTATCGGGATGTTTTTCCAGAGCGTCTGCGGGAATACAACACCACCTATATAAATCTTCACGCGCTATTTTATACTCATACATATAGTCATTCCTTTATTATGCTTTGCCGGTAAAATAATGTAATTGTTCCAATGTCGGGTATGCGTCAAAGCCGCCGCTTTTTGTAACCGTGTATGCGGCATATCTATTTGCCCAATCAAGGGCCTCTTGTATAGGTTTGCCGTTGACAAGCGAATATACAACTGCGGCAAGAAATCCGTCTCCGGCTCCGGCGGTATCAACAGCATTAACTTCAATTGCAGGATAAAAGTGATAAGCATCTTTTTGATCAGTCGTATAAGCCGCGCTTCCCTTTTCACCGAGTGTTACGATAGTGCAGCAGGCATGATACCGTTCATGTAATTGTTTGCATAGAATTTTTGGATCAACATTATCGTCAACGTTTATATCAAGCAGCAAACGCGCCTCAAGCTCATTAACAAACAAGTAGTCAATGTAATCAATACACGGCAACGGGGCAACAGGGCTTGGGTTAAGAACTGTTTTAAGTCCTTTGCTTTTCGCAAATTTCGCCGCATCAAGCGCGAGGGAGGGCGCTATTTCAAAACCACTCACAAAAAATTTCGGGCTTCTAAAATTTTCCAGACTTGTTTTTACTTCGTCCTGCGAAAGCATTTTTGTACTGCTCTCGCCGGTAACAATCATATTGCGGCCTTTGTCATCAATAAGCATAATGCCCTGACCTGTTGAAACATCATCAGACATAAACACAGCGCTTGTATCGACGCTTTCATCATCAAGCCATTGTTTATCGCGCCTTCCTGCTGTGTCATTCCCCACCTTGCTGATAATTGCAACACGAAGACCAAGACGGCTTAAAGCAATTGCCGTGTTGCCGCCTTTAGCGACATCACGGCAAATTTTCCAATCAAAGCCCATAACGGTCTCGCCGACTGCCGGTAAGTGATGAACACGCACCGTTGTTCCCCCTCCAAGATGATTAAGAACGATTACATCGGCTTTATACATGTTGCTACACCGGGTTTGGCGGCGGATCGCCTTTTGCTGCCGCATACGCGCTGCCTACTTCCGGCCACGGAAATTCAAGGTCAAGCCAGTAGCGAATTTGACTAACATAATGTTCTGTCGCGCGCAGCAGATCGGCTGTTTTTTTTCGATCATCATAAGCTTTTAATTCAGTGATTACCTGTTGTATAATACCGGACAAATCTTCTAATTGAAAACAGGGAACCGCGCGGCTCGCGATAAACTCAAGCCAATCAACGGCAATTTTAATAACAGTTTTAAGTTCGTAATCTTCGTTTAGCGCTGCTTTCTCAAGCTGAAATAACAGATCTACCGTGCTGCTTAAATCAATATACGCATAAATCTCTATAGAACCGTTTTGATTTCGTGTTCCCATGCGTTTTTGCAGACGAGAGAGATCAGAGGGGCGATCAAGCTGCAACGCGCGCGATTTTTCAAAAAGTTCATCGGTGATATTTGCCATCATGCGCCTCCTTCGACAATTTCCACCGTTACCTTAGCGCCCGGTTTGCGCCATACGGTGCGCCACTGTTTTTCGTACTCAGCCAGCTCGTTTGCCGCAACCGAGGCAAACACATTCGTTGTGCCAAGCGGCGTCATCGGAGCGTACCAACTACAGATATGCGCGCCGGGGCGATGCACACTAATATCACCCGGCACAGGGCGAATGGGATTTTCTTCATCGTTAATATCAATTGACGGTATAGGCAGCATCCATTCGTTTTCACACACCCGCGCATGACGGACAAGTCCTGTAATCGGCGATTCTTTTTCAAGCGCCGCAATCAGACGCGGCGCTTTATCGTAATGCAGTTTTGCATACACAATATAATCACCAAAGATGATTTTTAATCGTTTCAATTTACACTCCTGTCAAAGCAGCTTGCGCCGCTCTTGTCCGCTGTCCTACCATGCCGGAAGCGAAGCACCTTTGTAATATGTGCGAATCACTTCGGCTACATTCGGCTGCTGATAGGCGCTTACAATTGCTTTATAAACAGGATCATCTTTATCTTTGGTACGCGCTGCAAGAATATTGATATAAGGCTTATCCGCGTCTTTATCAATCGGCTTTATAAAAATCGCCTCGTCAAGCGGAACCTTTCCGGCGTCAATTATATAGTTTGAATTGGCTATACCGGCGGCAACATCGGGCAGCACACGCACCACCTGTGAAGCGTCAACTTCAAGAATCTTGATATCCAACGGATTTGACGTGATGTCCGCAACCGTCGGAAGATGTCCTTTTGCCGGATCAAGCTTGATGATACCGGCAGCTTCCAACACTTTGAGCGCCCGCCCGCCGTTTGTCGCATCATTCGGGATCACAATAGTGTCACCTTTTTTGAGTTCCTGTAAATTTTTAATTTTATCCGAATAGACGCCCAAAAACGAAATCATCGTGTCGCCTATAGCCGTAAGCTGAAATTTTTTGGCAGCAATTTCCGCTGCAAGAAAAGCATTGTGCTGAAAGCCGTTTAAGTCGATTTCCTCATCGGCGAGTGCCTGATTGGGTATCGTATAATCGGAAAATTCAACAAGTTCAATCTTGATATCGGATTTGCCATCGTCAAGATTTTTTTGCACAACTTCCCAGATAGGCCGTGTTTCCGCACCGGTAATGCCCACCTTAACTATCTTTTGTACTACTTTGGAAGTATCTGCTTTCTTCTCGCAGGCAAACCCCAACGCAAATGTCACAAGCAGCACCAGACCTGCAAACCCCCACTTTTTAATCATAAAAAACTCCTCAAAAATAAATTTATTATTTCCTGTGAAATAATACCATATATAATATATAGTTTTACTAGGATTTGTCAAGTGGCCAGGGCGAGCTCTGCACCTAAAGCGCTTGGGTGCCCGTTTTTGCTCTAATAGGGTCTAAATAGGGGTTTTGGGTCTTGGGGCAAGGGTCTAAATAGGGTAAAGGGTTATGGGTTTAGGGTATAGTTCTTATCAGAAAGTCCGTACCCTGTCTTAGGGTTTTGGGTAATAGGGTAGAGGGGTATAGGGTCTGGGTTTTACCAGAAATCCTGTGCCATACCCAACTACCCTACTTAGAGATTTTCCGCGGAACTCAGCGGCACACCACCCGGAACCCCAAACCGTTGCTCACGGAGTCGATGAATTTGGTCTCACGATGGGTCACCGTACAGTACTGCGCAGCATCAGTGTCCCAAGACCCGCCCCGAGACTTATAGAAGGGAGGGGAAGAAAGATCAAAACACCACTCATGCACATTACCGTTCATGTCATACAACCCTGCGCTATTCGCCTGCTTCTGTCCTACAGGATGTGCCGTGTTCCCTGAATTATCACGATACCACGCAACATCATCTACCGCGTTACTCCCCGCATAGGTATATGTCCATGCAGACCCCGGAACATTACTCGGTACCCCTCCCCTCGCCGCATATTCCCACTCTACCTCTATCGGTAATCTATACCCGTTATGTGACGCTATCCCCGACCCATTTATTTGACCCTCTACCCCTTGTGTCGAATCTCTTAATATATCTCCACCACCCGTCCTGTACACCGGATCCTCCCCTCTCATCTCGCTATACGCATTACACCATATCACTGCATCCCGCCAGTTTACCGTCGTTACCGGCTGATCCCTGTCCACAACTGTAGGAATAGCCCCCTCCCCTCCGCTCTTCCCCGCTCGCCCCGGATTCGCAAACTTATACCCGTGCACCTCTCCCCACGCCTTCACTATATACCATAACTCATAGCGCACTGCCGACCTGCTTATTGCAAAAGAGCCTACAGTTCTTGTTGTTGTGTTAGGTCCCCATTCACAGTCGCTCGGTACTGTGCCCCCGGTTATAGGCACAAACGTATCTAGTGCCAAACTGCTTATCGGTACCGCATTAACCGTTACCGTGCAGATACCTATCGCTGCCGGATTACTTGTTGATTTTGCCATTATCGTCGCAGTCCCGGAAGCTACCGGTGTTACCATGCCATTATCCACCCTCACCACATCATCGGGGATTGGACTCCACTCTACCCCTTTATCCGTTGCATTTGCCGGTATCACTGTCGCGATAAGCGTTACCGGATGGTCCCACACTTGCAGTGACAGAGTGGATATACTCAGTGTTACGTCTGTTACCGGCACCACTGAGCCTGCGGGTACCACATTTATTGTACAAACCTCTTCCTTCCCACCGTTCGCCGGCTTTACCCTTATTTCCGTACGCCCTACTCCAATCAAATGTACCGTGGCTCCGTTTGCTGTCCCTACCACATCCGCTATGCCGGAATCGTCTGAGCTCCACTTCACTTCCCTGTTCGTTGCGTTGGCAGGATATACTTCCGTCTTTATTACCAATGCACTCCTGACCTCGCCACCACGCTCTGTCCCGTTTGTTATCTCTACCCGCTCTACCGCTACATTCGAACCACCGCCGCCGTTCCCTCCCCCGTCCGAAGGCTCGTTCCGCTCCAGCAGCTTCTCGATCATCCAGTTCTCGCACGAGACCATTCCTGCCACCAGCGCCAGTGCTGTTATAAACACCGCTACGTTTTTCATTGTCCTTACCATATCTTTCCTCCTTGCTCAATAGGGTTTTGGGTTATGGGTTTAGGGTCTTGATTTTATCAGACAGCCTTTACCTCATCCCCAACTCTTCTAAACCTTTGCTTCGGGTAGAAGGGTGGATGTCTGGTATTGCTATACCCTCTACCCTTGACCCTATGACCCTAGACTCTTCCTAGACCTTTTCTGTGCGGTAGCCAAAGACCAGGCCGAAGCCCAGTTGTACCGGATAACCTGCCCTTATATACGGCTCCATATAAAAATGCGAAAACGGAAAGCGCAGCCCCAGCTCCATGTCTACCATCATGCTCTCCCCGCTTATGTCCCGCGGTTCCTTCTTTTCCGTTACCGTTATTCCACCTATCCCCACCTGTACAAATATCCCCAGCTCTTCCCTCTTGT
>JAITXS010000101.1 GCA_031284645.1 Spirochaetaceae bacterium
AAATATTGGAATATGGAGATGTTTCAGTAGGTGATTTTAATAAAGATGGAGTTAATGAAATTCTATTGTATTCACAATATCAGCATATAGGCTATGTATTTTGTGTTTATGGTTTTAACATTGAAGAAAATAAATTGGAAGAATTGTGTTTAGTACCTGTATTCATCAATTTCGAGAATCCGTTTCCGTCAGTAGAATATATTGAGAATGGCTTCAAAATTCTTGAAATAATTGATGAAGAGTATATGGATTTGGCATGGAATAATTATATATGGGATAAAAATATTGGAAAATATATAAAATAATGTAGTGCGCCCGTACTTCGCATAACGAGGTTGTATTATGCTTCGCCGCCAGTAGGCGGCGAGGGCTACGAAAAATCGCAGTCGGGCTGTGCCCTCGCTCCCACGTCCTGCTACACCCACGTTTTTGTGGCGCAAAATGTTGCGTATTTTTTATGGCGCGATAAAAACCTTCGTATGCAGCCGGAACCTTATGTGACATTTGGCACAAATTGTTGGCAAATATAAATAAAACAACTTGACAAAGTTATTATAGTATTTAATATTGTTAATATACGTGGCTTTTTTTAAAGTTTCAAACATAGATTGTATGAGGTAAATTTAAGATGAGGCATTTTAGAGATAGGCAAGATCAAAATAATGAAAATGCTTATAATGAAGTGTATAGGCATTTTGATAATTTAATTTGGCAAGTACAATCATGGTCTTCGGCGATATTTATCGGTTTGATTGCTATGTCTGAAAAAAGTGTATTTTCAGAAGACACATTTATTAATGAAACACTGAAATTTAAATTAATGTATTTAGGAGCATTTATATTGTTACTTCTATTTTCGCATACATTATATAGATTTAGATTGCATCAAACTAGAGTCAAAAACAAGCAGGATAAATGGAGAATGTCATCTCCACAAGTTCTTCTGCAATTTCTAATAAATTTAGAATCATTTGTTCTCTTTATATTATCAATATATACTAATATTGATAATGATATACACAAAAATCTATTATGTATTTTTCTTTTTTTACCTTTTTTTCTAATATTTTTATACCAGGAATATAAAATAGGAAAATTAAGAAAAGGCATTCGTTGTAAGGTGCCAAACATCGTATAAGCTACAGTTTGTGCCGCGCCGCAGGAGAGACTTGGCTTCCCACGCTCCACTCCACCCACGTTTTTGGGACGTAAAATGCTTGCGCATTTTTTTATCGCGCCACGGAACTCTAGCTTTACATTTTTTCTGTGCGATTTTTTAAAATCAGAATTGCTCAGGGCGGTTCCCAAAATCCTGATTCTGTGTTTAAATGACATAGTCGGGGTACCATGATAGAAATCGGAAAAGACAGATTGAGTGTAAAAACGCTTGTAGAAGCAGCAAAAAGACCTGCCGGATCCTGCTTGTGTGCATCTCCTGATTTTATCGCAAAAATAGAACGCGGAGCGGATTTTTTGGATAAGACTCTGGAAGAGAAAGGACATGTCTACGGTGTTACAACAGGCTACGGTGATTCATGTACGGAAATTGTCCCGCCGGAACATTACTGCGATCTGCCGATTCATCTAACGCGGTATCACGGGTGCGGTTTAGGCGCTTATTTTGATGCGGAGACAACGCGGGCTATTATGATTGTCCGGCTTAATACACTTGCTCGGGGTTTTTCCGGCGTGAGTTACGGACTTTTACAAAAAATTGACTTTTTTATACAACACGATATATTACCCCTTATCCCCGAGGAGGGTTCTGTCGGAGCTTCCGGTGATCTTACCCCGCTTTCCTATCTTGCAGGCGCTTTAATCGGTGAACGTCAAGTACTGTTTCAGGGGAAGGTTTCCAATTCAGGTGAAGTCCTGAGGGAATTAGGGGAGGAACCCTATCTCTTTAGACCGAAAGAAGCTATCGCGATAATGAACGGAACAGCCGTGATGAACGCTGTTGCTGCTCTGGCGTTTTCACGGGCAGAGTATCTGTCTACTCTTGCCTGTACGATCAGCGCGATGAATTCTGCGGCGATGAAGGGAAATAGCTATCATTTTTATCAAAGACTTTTTGAGCTTAAACCACATCCGGGACAAAAGCGTGCTGCCGCCAAGATACTTGCAGGTCTGGCCTGTCAAGAAGATCAGGAATACGTTGTTCCGCAAAAAATACAAGACCCGTATTCAATCCGCTGCGCGCCCCATGTTATCGGGCTTTTTTATGATGCGGAAGATATGTTGTCCGCATTTATTGAAACGGAAATGAACAGTGCAAATGATAATCCGCTTATTGATCCTGATACTCATTCAATTTACCACGGTGGTCATTTTTACGGGGGTCATATCTGTTTAGCTATGGATACGCTAAAAAATATTGTCGCAAATACCGCGGATCTCATGGACAGACAGCTTGCTTTATTGGTGGATGTTAAATTTAATCGTGGTCTACCGCCGAATCTTTCCGGATCAACAAAGAGTTTTTCGTATAATCACGGGTTTAAAGCAGTACAAATTGCCGCGTCCGCATGGACTGCCGAGGCGCTAAAAAACACGATGCCGGCAAGCGTGTTTTCTCGTTCCACGGAATGTCATAATCAGGATAAGGTGAGTATGGGAACAATTGCCGCGCGTGATTGCATCAGGGTTATTGAACTTTGCGAACAGGTTTTGTCGGCTGCCCTGCTTGCCGCTTCTCAGGCAATATATCTCAGACTGAGAGGCGGTGAGATGACGATCGAGAATATTTCGGGCTTTGCCGTAACATACCAACGGGTGCTTTCTTTTTTTTCGCCGCTTGAGGAAGATCGTCCTTTGGACGGGGAACTGCGAAAAACAGTATCGTGTATCCGGCAAAATTTCTTTTAAGATGAGTTTGCTGAGGCGGGAGTGGAAAAAATGAAAAAAAGAGTTGTGGTAAGCGGCGGCGGCGTGGTAAGCGCCCTCGGAAATGAATGGGTGGATATTCTCACATCTTTAAAAGCGGGTAAAAATTGTGTGCGTTACATGGAAGAATGGGATAAGTACGACAGGATGAATACCCGTCTTGCTGCCCCGGTGAATTTTACCCCGCCGAATTTCCCGCGAAAAAAAATCCGGGGCATGGGACGCGTGGCCCTTATGGCCATTGTTTCGGCGGATAACGCAATGCAGGCCGCCGGTCTTGTGGATTCGCTCGAGTTAAGTGCAGGCCGCTGCGGAGTCGCGTACGGTTCCTCGACCGGCAATATAAACGCATTGCTGGATTTTTATAATATGCTGGTAAGCAATGATTTAAAAAGCATGAACGCAACGACCTATATAAAATCAATGCCTCAGACCTGCGCGGCAAACATTGAGTTATTTTACGGCTTAACCGGCAGGCTTATTACCACAAACACCGCCTGTACTTCAGGATCTCAAGCCATAGGCTTTGCCTATGAGATGATTCAAAACGATTTACAGGATGTCATGATAGCAGGCGGTGCCGAAGAGTTGTCCGCTGCTGACGCCGCGGTTTTTGATACCTTGTTTGCGGCAAGTGCAAAAAACGATACGCCCTGGGCAAGCCCCGCTGCGTACGACAAACACCGTGACGGGCTTGTTGTGGGAGAGGGAGCGGCGACCCTGATTCTTGAGGATTATGAGCATGCAAAACAGAGGGGAGCGCATGTCTATGCAGAAGTCGTGGGTTTTGGAACCAATACTGATGGTACTCATTTAACCCAGCCCAACCGGACAACGATGGCAGAAGCCATGAGGATCGCGTTAAAAGATGCAGACCTTGCTCCTGAAAGCATTGACTATATTAATACCCACGGCACCGCAACGATAGCCGGTGATATAGCGGAAAGTAACGCTACTGCGGATATTTTCAAGCGGCCCGTGCCGGTCAGTACGATAAAAAATTATACAGGGCATACTTTAGGAGCCTGCGGCGCTCTTGAAGCATGGATTTCTATCATGATGATGCATGAAAAATGGTTTGCTCCGAACATCAATCTCCGTGAACTTGATCCGGAATGTGGAGTACTTGATTATATTACCGGAGAGGGCCGAAAGCTGGAATGTGAATATATTATGTCGAATAATTTTGCTTTCGGCGGAATCAATACCAGTTTAATTTTTAAGAAGATATGATATTCCGCCTTTGGGCCCTGCGGAGGTGTGCTCCGTAAAAAATTATCATCAGGGAGGGGAATATGTGTTCGCTATTTATCGAAGAGCGTGATCGCTATGGCTATGATTTTATTGACGGGATCTTTTTACCGCAAGGAAAAGACGAGTACTATATTCGGAACCGCCAGGTAAATGATTTTTTTGCCGCATCTTGTACCGGAAACGAGGGCGGCTGGACAGCGGGGCTAAGACACTTAACACAGGACGAGATAAAAAATCTTGAAAAAAATAATAATACATGCAAAAACTGGCATGATGTATTCGTAAGTACACATTTTGATCCCTGCCTGTTCCGCAATAATTATTTTGCCGGACTTGTTCGAATCGGCAATATAAAAAACGGAATGTTGAAATTTCATGATTTTACGCTTCCTACCGGTATTACCGGTAGCAGAATTATAGCCTGCGATATAGGGGATAACTGCGCTATTCATCAGTGTCCTTATATAACGCGTTATATTATCGGGAATAACGCGCTTCTCTATATGAATAATGAAATAGAAACAACAAATCACTGTAAAGCCGGAGAGGGTATTCTTAAAGAAGGTGAAGCCGAAAATACTCGTGTCTGGATTTATCCGGTAAATGAAATGGGCGGCCGCGCTGTTCTTCCTTTTCGTGATATGATATGCGCCGATGCCTATCTGTGGTCGATAAATCGGGATGATGAAAAACTCATGGACGCTTTTAAATCTATCACTCAAAATTCCGTTGATGCAAAACGTGGTTATTACGGCATTATAGGACATCATGCTGTGATAAAACACTCTCTTATTATAAAAGATGTATATATCGGTGATTACGCATATATCAAGGGAGCGAATAAATTAAAAAATCTTACCATAAAATCAAGTGAAGAAGAAAGTTCTCAAATCGGAGAGGGTGTTGAACTTGTCAATGGTATCATAGGCTATGGCTGCCATGTGTTTTACGGGTCTAAGGCCGTGCGTTTTGTGCTTGGAAATAAGAGCACTCTTAAATACGGCGCGCGTCTTATCAATTCGATATTGGGGGATAATTCAACGGTATCCTGTTGTGAGCTGTTAAATAATCTTATATTCCCCGCGCATGAGCAGCATCATAATAATTCTTTTTTGATTGCATCTCTGCTTATGGGACAGACAAATCTTGCAGCCGGAGCGACTGTCGGATCGAATCATAACAGCAGGGGCAATGATGGTGAAATTATCGCGGGCCGGGGTTTTTGGCCGGGCTTATCGAGCAGCCTGAAACACAACAGCAGGTTTGCGAGTTTTTGTTTAATCGCGAAGGGAGATTATCCGGCGGAGCTTTGCGTAGAATTACCCTTTGCGCTTCTTACACACAATGCGGAAAATACACGGCGTGAAGTCATGCCCGCTTATTGGTGGATGCATAATATGTACGCGCTTGAGCGTAATAATTGGAAATACAAAACACGGGATACGCGAAAAAATCCCGCGCAGTCCTATGAAACAGAATATCTTGCTCCGGATACGGCTTTTGAAATTATTCGCGCTATCTCTCTTATTGAGCAGTGGACACAAAAAAGTGAAGGTATCGAGGTCTATGCTCCGCCCTATCTGCTTGAAAGAACAAAGCAGGCGGTTAGGATTATTAAAAGCAGCGCGGGGCTTAACGCGTATCGAGAGATGCTTCTTTACTACGCAATAAAAACTCTTGTGGAATATATACATCAAACAAAGCCGGAGGAAAATATCTTTGAAGGCTTTGCGGTATTGCAAGAAAAAAACACCGATGAGATTTCTTTACAATGGGAAAATCTCGGCGGGCAGCTTGTGCCCGAATACAAAGTAAGTGTGTTAAAAGACATGATACGAGAGGGACAAATTAAGTCATGGCACGCGATTCACGGCGAATACCTGCGCTTGCAAAATGAATACAAAGATGATAAGGCATTAAATGCATTGCAGGTTCTCCGGTTTTTAAACAATCCGGACGATCCCAAAAACAGTATTAACGCCAAACAATGGGATGAATTTATCGACAAGGCTATCCGTATCTGTACCTACAGGGAATCACAGATCTATTTGACAAAACGCAAAGACTACGAGGATCCGTTTCGTAATATCACTTATAAAAATAACGCGGAGCGGGACGCGGTCATAGGCCGACTGGAAGAAAACCCGTTTATTCTCTCCGTCCGCAGGGAAAGCCAACAGACAATCGCACTGTTTAAAGAAGCGAAAGCCAAGCCAAAATCCCTCTTGCCGTAAACTTTCTGATTGTTTTAAATTCCGCTGTAAAAAATCAGAATAACTCGGTCTGAGTGCCGTCTTCCACTATGGTTTCGTTTGTGTTACCGGTGCCGCTGTCTTGCGGCAATACCTCGCCATTGTCGGTATCACCTGCGGCGCTTTCCTGTACAACATCGTCATCTTCGATTACGATCCGGTCGACACCAACAACAAAATCCGGTTTTTCAATGTTCAGGATACGCACTCCCTGTGCACCCCTTCCCATTATTCTTATGGTATCGACTTTTAACTTGATTGATTTACCCTGACTTGTGATACACATAATTTCTTCAGATTCAAGAACGTTAACGCAGCTTACCAAATCGCCGGTCTTTTCTCCGATGGTATATATCTTCTGTCCGCCGGTCGCCCTTCCGTGTGAGTTAAATTCACTAAAGTCAACCCGTTTACCGTAACCGTATTCGGATAAAAGGAGCATGCTTTCGCCCTCAACAACGCGGAGCACGCCGGTAAGCTCGTCACTGCTGTCGAGTTTTATGCCGCAGACACCGCGTGAGGCCCGTCCCATTGCACGAACTGCATTTTCGTTTGTACGGAGCGCCTGTCCTTGACGTGAAAGCAGAACAACCTCGTCACTGCCACTTGTTAAAAGAGCGCTTACCAGCCTGTCTCCCTCGTCAAGTTTAATTGCAATAACTCCTTTTGTCTTTGCCCTCGAGAACTCACGGGTTGTTACTTTTTTAACAACACCGTGAGCTGTGCCCATAAACAAATAATGGTCATCAGAAAATTCTTTAAAGGATACAATTGCGGTAATTTCTTCGTTGGGCGAGACCGTAAGCAGGCCTTTAAGATGGGCACCCTTTGATGTTCGCGAACCTTCAGGAAGTTCGTGTACTTTAAGCCAATACGCTTTTCCCGCGCTGGTAATGAACAGGATATGCTCATGTGTGGAAGCGACAAATATCTGTTTTACATAATCATCTTCGGAAAGTTTTGCGCTGATCATGCCTTTACCGCCGCGTCCCTGGTTTTTGTACGCAGACACCGGCACTCGTTTTATATAACCGAGATTCGAGATAATGATCATCATCTCTTCTTTTTTGATGAGATCTTCGATATCAATATTTTCAATTTCCCCGTCAACAATTTCAGTACGCCGTGCATCGCCGTAACGTTCCACAATGCTGTTTATCTCGTCTTTAATAAGAGCGCGTAGTTTATGATCATCGGCTAAAATTGATTTATAATAGGCAATCTGGATTTCTATTTCTCCAAGCTCTTTTTGGATTTTTTCAACTTCAAGATGGGTTAAACGGCCGAGTCTCATATCGACAATGGCCTGAGCTTGAGCTTCTACCCGTGTTGTTATTTCCTCTTTCGACCGGGGCTCTGTTTTTGCCCTCTCTTCCGCCACCGGATAGAGGAATTTTTCTTTTAACGAATTTTTCGCGTTTTCAACATCCCGCGAGGCTTTGATAATTGCGACAACTTCGTCAATATGAGACAGCGTAATAATAAATCCGTTTAAAATATTTTCGCGTTCTTCGGCTTTGCGTAGATCATGTCGGGTGCGGCGGGTAACAACGTTAATACGGTGCTCAACAAAATACGAAATTAATTCTTGCAGGTTAAGCTGCCGGGGTTTACCGTTTACCAGCGCAATATTGATGATGCCGAATGTTGATTGCAGCGAGGTCTGGGCAAATAACTGATTTAACACAACTTTTAGAATCGCGTTTTTTTTCAGCTCAATTACAACACGTATACCCTCGCGGTCAGATTCGTCATTGGCATAGGCTATGCCTTCAAATTCTTTATCCCGCATTAAATCGCCGATTTTTTCAAGCAGGACTTTCGGCTTGACGCCGTAGGGGAGCTCGGTAAAGACTATAATTTCCTTGCCGTTTTTGGTTGTTTCAATATTGAACCTTCCGCGCATCAAAATCTTGCCGCGTCCGGTTTTATACGCTTCTTTTATGCCACGCCGTCCGAAAACAACACCGCCGGTGGGGAAGTCCGGGCCGGTAACATACTTCATCAGCTCTTCAACGGAAATATCCGGCTTGTCAATAAAAGCGATCACAGCTGCGCAGATTTCACAGAGATTATGCGGAGGCATATTTGTCGCCATACCAACGGCAATACCTTCGGAACCGTTGACAAGCAGGTGGGGCACTGCGGCGGGCAGAACAAGCGGTTCGCTTAAAGATTCATCAAAGTTCGGGACAAAGTCAACGGTTTCTTTTTTAAGATCGACAAGCATCTCGTTGCCGATCTTGGACAGTTTAGCCTCGGTATAACGCATGGCCGCAGGCGGATCCCCGTCAATACTACCGAAGTTTCCCTGCCCGTGTACAATAGGATAACGGAGCGAAAAGGTCTGCGCCAAACGGGCCATTGCCTCGTAAAGCGCCGCATCTCCGTGGGGGTGATATTTACCCATCGTATCACCAACGATACGGGCACTTTTCTTTGTCGTGGCCCCGGGATGTAGCCCTAGCTCGTCCATTGAATAGAGCAGTCTGCGATGGACAGGCTTTAACCCGTCCCGCACATCGGGCAGGGCGCGTGCGACAATAGTCGACACTGCGTAATTAAGAAAGTCGGTCTTAACTTCTTCTTCTATTGTTATCGGTATAACTTTTCCGGTTTGTTGCGCTGTCTCTGACTCTGCCACGGGGATAAATCCTTCTTAAATTGTTGTCTATTATTATTAAGTATAACAAATTAAGCCATTTCTGTCTAGATTTCGCAAATTTCGTTTTGGTCGATGGGTCGGATGGTGAATAATCGGGAAGACCGGGTCTAAAACTCCTTCCCGCAGCCTTTTACTTGAGAGGGAGCACAGTTCGGCAGTAAACGTGGAAGCGGAAAAACGAGATATTTATTTTCGCGTCTCCCCTGTCTTCGAAGTCTTCGGCTTCGTTCAGGCTTGCCTCCGGTCTTCTGTGCTGCCTCCATTGGGGTTACGGCTTTGAGGCGGGAGAGCAGATCTGCAATTTATCCATACTGATTCC
>JAITXS010000137.1 GCA_031284645.1 Spirochaetaceae bacterium
CTTGACACTGATGATACAAAAATATTGCTTCACAGCTACTCTGTTGCTTCCAGAATATTAGTAAGTGATTTAATTGATATAGCTAATCTTGAAAATCATTTTTTGATAATCTCGGCTAGTCTTGGGTCACAAATATTTAAAACATATTCATTACAAAATGATGACGGCAGTAAGAGCGAAGCATTGACGGTTACAAATATTGCTGAATTTTTCTTCAAAATCCTTAGCGGGGTCATTCAAATAGATGATTTAACCGGCAATGTCTCGTTTGATGAATTAAAGCAAAAGTATTTATAACTTGATTGACAAATGCGCTTCCCTGCTTATTTTACGTCGTAGTTTTTTTCAGGGGTTTTAAGGGAACATACAACAGCGCTCCCATAATCGTTGTTATAGGGGCTACAAGGACAAGCCCAAAACTTCCGACCACGGTATGGAGTACCTCAGCTGCAACATAACTTAGATTAAGGAGGTTGCCGTTGGGTATTCCCTGCCCCATAAACAGCATGACCATTGCAAGGTAGCTGCCGCTGTAGGCAAGGAGAAGGGTTGTTGTCATAGTGCCGATAACGGATCGGCCGATGGTGCTGCCGGAAAGGTACAGTTCTTTCCTCGTAATATTCGGACTATGCCGGACGATTTCGCTCATGGCTGCCGAGATGTCCATAGCAAGGTCCATTACTGCGCCGGAAGCGGAAAGCACAACACCGCCGATAAAAATACGGGTAAGGTTAAGATGGGTGTTTCCGGCATAAAGGAGCGTTTCCGAAAATGGGCGTACTGCTCCGTTGACCTTGAATGGTTCGTTAAAGAGTATACTGATAAGCACGGTTACTCCAAGGCCGATCGCCGCACCTAAAAAAGCGACAACCCCTTTTTTGTTGAGGCCGGCGACGAGAAACAGGATGACCGCAGATAAAACACAAACAATGACAAAACTCAAAAGGATGGGATCAAAACCTTTTAGCATCAGAGGAATCATCAGTTTCCAAATGACAAAGACTGAAAAAATAAAGGAAAGTATGGCCTGAAAGCCAAAAAAACCGGCGTAGAAAAGGAGAAAGAGAGCGAAAACAGCAAGGAGTATCCATTCAATACGCAAGCGGTAATAATCTCCGGCATGGGCATAAGAAATTTTATTTCCGTTGTAAGAGAGTGTTACAAAAACGTGATCCCCGTTTTTAAATACCTGATCAATTTCCATTTTGCCAAGAAAATGATTCCCTACACGGACAAGCTCTCCCTTCGACTTGCCGCTTAGCACTTTGATCTCAACGCCCTGAGAGCCGGAGAGAACAAGGCCATGCTGTTCTATATGGGAATTATCTACCTCAAGAACCAGTCCTTCGACATTTTCACTGTTTTCGGGCAAACGCTCTTCAAAACCGGTGGGGATAAAATACAATACAACACAAAGAAGCAAAACAAGACCTGAAAAAAGGATGTCCTGTTTCTTTGCATTGTGGAAAAAGAATGAAAATCTGTCCTTTTTCATTGAGCGGATTTAGTCCTTTTCAATTTCCCTGCTTTTTACTGCAAATGCCCAACAAGGACTACTTTTTTGAAAATATCGGTATTGTCATAGTAGCCGTTAAACAGCTCGTGTCCGACACCGATCACCGAGACAGGAGTAGGCAATCCGGTGTGAGAATAGGTAGTCCATGCAATACCGGCTTTGTTGTTCAGAATATGCGTAAGGGTTACGGTAAGCGGTTCATAGCTACCATAAGCAAGATAATACTCATCGTCTGTAGTCGGGCGGTTTGAACTGTAACTCATGGCCAGAGCGCGGCTAATCTCCGCAATTTCATAATCCTTAAGCGCAAGGCCTAATTCCTCGAAAGCCTCTGTGTTGCCGGTTTTGGACAAAGCCGTTAAAGCATCATATTCACTCTGACTATAGCGTTTAAGTCCGAAGAACTGTTCAATCAGGGGGAGGACGTCGTCAGTTTTGGCATTGGGATGAGCCTGCTTGAAGGCGGCAAATTCTTTATTAAATGCAAGGTAGGAACCTTTCTGACCCTGTAACTTGGTAAGGAAGGAGTCGTACCGTGTCCCCGCAAAACCTATAGTCATGCCACCTGTTTCGTGGTCTCCGGTAACAACGATAAGAGTTTCCGTGGGGTGCTTCTTGTAGAATTCATAGGCAACCTTGACGCCTTCATCCAGAGTAAGCACATCTCCCACAGCCGCAAGAGCATCGTTCGCATGGCAGGCCCAGTCAACCTTGCCGCATTCAGCCATCATAAAGAAGCCGTTAGGGTTGTCAAGGACTTCAATTCCCTTGGCCACAAATTCAGCATAACTTATCTCCCCGGGTTTTCTATCGATTGCATAGGGAATAGCTTTGTCCCCGTCCAATACCGGATTGGTACTGATAATCTTGTCATCACCGGCTTTAATCTTGTCAAAATCTTCACGGGTGTTAAATACTTTGTAGCCGGCTTCACTGAAGATATCGGCAAGAGGCTTATCCGCGCCCTTTGGTCCGCTAGGCTGTACAAATCCGCCGCCGCCAAAGTAGTTGAATCCGCTGGTGGGGATCTGCTTGGCAATCTCATAAAAGAAACTGCGGTGAGGTACGGAGGCATAGAAAGATGCAGGAGTCGCATGATCCAGAGAAACGGTGGTAACAATCCCGACTTTCAAGCCCTTTTTTTTTGCAAGATATGCCATAGACACATACTTTTCACGGGCTGTGGGATCCATGCCGACTACGCCGTCCCGGGTCTTCCTGCCGGTCGCAATCGCCGTTCCCGAAGAGGACGAGTCGGTAATCAGGGAGTTGACGGAATAGGTGCTGCTAAAACCCTGTCCGGGGAAGCCGCTCATCAACATACGCTGGATTGAGGGCTGAAAGTCCGCCACTCCGTTCTCTGCGGGGAAATTACCCGCAGCACGCTGAGTCGCATTTTCCAAATTCAGGGGATGCCCTTTACTGGCCAGATAAAGTTCCGCAGCATTCCGCTGGGGAATCGAAGTTCCGTCGCCGATGAATACAAAAATGTACTTGGCCTGACCCGTTGCAGCCGCTGTTTCGGCGGCCTCCTGTTTTGTGCATACAGTGAACAACAATGATGATGCGGTCAATAAGACCATCCAAAACAACACATTCTTTTTCATAACTTTCCACCCCCTTGAGATGATACGTTAAAGAAGATGCCGGAATTCCCGGTTTACCTATTATTGAACTAATATAGCATATTCGGTGAACTATGCCTATTGATTTGGATAAAAATTTTCTTTTTTGAGCCGCAGGAAAGAGCGAAAATGTGCACCCTCTTTAAAATCAAATTTTGGTTTAGTGGGTTTCGGGATGGGAAAACAGGACAACAACGCTTCGGCTGCTGACCTTATATTCCGAGCCGATTTCGGGCGGCACCTTTTCACGGTCAAGTGGAAGAATGTCATACGGAGAGGGAAAGGCTGTGTCGATAACTCGACGCCATTTTTCGTAGGAGCCTGAGTCGGGAACAACAAATTTGATGTCCTGCGGGCTTGCGTTAAACATAATGAAAAAATCATTATCATCGCGGTCTGCGATGATATCTGCTTTTGTCCCTTCCAGACGCATGGAAAACGCCGAATCTTCTTTTTCCCAATTGAGCATTTCTCCGTTCACATTATACCAGCTGACATCCGGCGGCGCGTTGTACGTTCCGCCTTTACCGGTATAGAATTCGGGACGCATAAAAGCATGATGGCGTTTGCGAAACGCAATAATTTCTTTTGTAAAGCGGAAAAGGCCCGCGTTTCGCTCAAGCAGCTTCCAGTCATACCATGATATTTCATTGTCCTGACAGTACGCGTTGTTATTTCCCTTTTGGGTGCGGCAAAACTCATCGCCGCCTAAAATCATTGGTGTCCCCTGGGAAAGTATCAGTGTGGTCAGGAAGTTTTTTATTTGCTGCTCACGTTCTGCCTCAATGGTCGGGTTGAGCGTCTCGCCTTCAAAGCCGTAATTTAAACTGTAATTATTTTCACTGCCGTCGTGGTTGTCTTCGCCGTTCTCATCGTTATGTTTGCTGTTGTAAGAAACAAGATCACGAAGCGTAAAGCCGTCGTGCGATGTGATGAAGTTGATTGAATGGAATGGTTTACGCCCGTCCCGCAGGTAAAGATCAGCGCTTCCGGAAAGGCGTGTAGCAAGATGCCGTATCTGATTTGCATCGCCCCGCCAGAATTTACGGGCATCGTCACGGTAACGGTCATTCCATTCGGCCCAGCGTCCGCCCGGAAACCATCCGACCTGATATGCTCCGCCGGCATCCCATGCCTCGGCAATAATTTTTGTGTTCCTAAGGACAGGGTCTTCGGCAATCAATTCCAGCACGGGCGGATTATCCATAAGCTGTCCATTCTGATTTCGTCCCAAAATAGAGCCTAAATCAAAACGGAATCCGTCTACATGCATATCAATCACCCAATAATGGAGACATTCAATAATCAAGTTGAGCATCACCGGATTATTGCAGTTCATTGTGTTGCCGCAGCCTGAATGGTTTTGATAATAGCGTTTGTTTTCGTTTAAAATATAATAAGTCTGATTTTCCAAACCACGGAAGGAGAAGGTGGGGCCGTATTCGTTGCCTTCGGCAGTGTGATTAAAAACAACGTCAAGAATAACTTCTATGCCTGCTTTATGCAGTTCCCGCACCATTTCCTTGAATTCCCGTACCTGTCCGCCGGGGCTTTTATCCGATGAATATGAAAATTTCGGGGAAAAAAAAGAAACCGTTGAATAGCCCCAATAGTTCTTTAATTTTTTATCCGTACGCGGATTGGCCCGCATTATTTCGTTTTCGTTAAATTCATGGACGGGAAGCAGTTCAAGGCTTGTTATACCAAGCTCTTTAAAATAAGGGATTTTTTCGATAAGTCCCCGGTAAGTACCCGGATGCTCTACGCCGCTTGACGGGTCAATCGTTAGACCGCGCACATGGGTTTCGTACACAACGCTAAAGCGCAGGGGATAGTTAAGCGGGCGATCTCCCTGCCAGTCAAAATCATCATCAACAACAATACAACGCGGCACTTTATCGAAATTATCGTTATAATTATAGGAAAGATCCCCGGCCGGATCATTGAGGTTGTACGAAAGGCAATCACTAAAATCCCATTTTGAGTTGATGTACAATGCCTTTGCGAAGGGATCAAAAAGAGCAAGATTAACATTAAAGCGGAAACCACGCTCCGGTTCATAGAGGCCGTCCACGCAGTAAACATACAAGGCAGCGGCCTTTAAGCCTTTGATATAACAATGCCACAGGTCTCCGGTTCTATGTTGCTTGTCGGCAAGGCCGATTTCCATGCGTCTTGCTTTCGGCTCGCCGTTTTCAAACAAGACCAGCCGAACTGATTTTGCGTTACGGGAAAAAACCGAAAAATTAACGCCATCTTCATCAATGGTCGCTCCCATAGGCAGCGGTTTTCCCGCCTCAACAATAAAATTTCCAAAAGACATCGTAGAACTCATTATCCCTAAAAGAGAAGGCTTGTGGAAGTGGGTGGTTTTGACTATGCAGCCATAAATCTTTAAACACGCCCCTTGACCCTGTTTCCCTTTCTGTCTTAGTATTTATGCATCCTACCTAAATCTAAAAGAGGAAATTAAATATGTCAGAGAAAAAAATGATTATGACTGACGGGAACACTGCCGCAGGCATGATTGGTCATGCGCTTAGTGAAGTTGTCGCAATTTATCCGATTACACCGTCAAGCCCTATGGGGGAAGTTTGTGACGAGCTTTCCGCTCAGGGAAGAAAAAATCTCTGGGGCACTGTCCCGCAGGTTTGTGAAATGCAGAGCGAGGCGGGCGCTGCCGGTGCAGTGCACGGAGCCTTAACCACGGGTGCGCTTTCGACAACTTTCACGGCGTCACAGGGTTTACTCCTTATGATACCGAATATGTACAAAATTGCCGGTGAGCTTACCTCTACCGTTTTCCATATTGCCGCACGGGCATTGGCAACTTCTTCACTGTCTATTTTTGGCGATCATCAGGATGTCATGGCATGTAGGCAGGCCGGCTGGGCCATGCTCTCCTCAAACAGCGTTCAGGAAGTGATGGACTTGGCAACGATTTCCCATAGCTCAACGCTTCGGGCACGGGTACCCTTCCTTCATTTTTTTGACGGCTTTCGGACTTCACACGAGCTTCAAAAAATAGAGGAAGTTGGATTTGATGTTTTAAAGCAGATGGTAAACGATGACCTTGTCAGGGAACACCGTGCGCGGGGGCTTAATCCTGAAAAACCGATTATTCGGGGCACAGCACAAAATCCGGATGTTTATTTCCAGAGCCGCGAGGGAGTGAATAAATACTACCTTGCTGTTGCGGCTATCGTACAGGAAGAAATGGACAAGTTCGCAAAACTCACGGGTCGGCAATACTATCTTTATGAGTATTTCGGGGCAAAAGACGCTGAAAAAGTGATTATTATCATGGGATCCGGCGCGGACACGGTTGAGGAAACAGTTGAATATCTGAATAACAAGGGAGAAAAGACCGGCGTATTAAAAATCCGCCTCTACCGCCCCTTTGACGCAGAGCTTTTTATCAAAAGTTTACCTTCCTCGGTTCAGTCGATTGCCGTGCTTGACCGCACAAAAGAACCCGGTTCTCTCGGTGAGCCGCTTTACGAGGATGTCAGAACCGCGCTCTGCGAGATGCAATCTGCCGGAAAATCACCGTTTAAGTCCTGCCCGACAGTACTCGGCGGACGCTATGGCTTGGGATCAAAAGAATTTACCCCGGGCATGGTAAAAGCTGTTTTTGATAATCTTTCAGGAAAGAAAATCCCCCGCTTTATTGTGGGTATTAAAGACGATGTGCTTGGCGCAAGTCTTGATTATGAAGAGCTGCACCTTGCCGATGACGGCATCAACGAGGCTATGTTCTACGGTATCGGTTCGGATGGCACGGTCGGCGCGAATAAAAACTCAATTAAAATTATCGGGGACGCAAAACCGGATCTTTCGGCTCAGGCGTACTTTAGCTATGACTCGAAAAAATCAGGCGGCTTTACGATTTCCCATCTCCGTTTCGGAAAGAAAGCTATTAAACGCCCCTATCTGATAACCAAGGCAGATTTTATTGCCTGTCATAAGTTCAGCTATCTTGAAACACTTGATATGCTTGCTTATGTAAAAAACAGCGGAACCTTTTTGTTAAACAGTCCTTTTAAAGCTGCGGAAGTCTGGAATCACATTCCTGTTGAGGCTCAGAAGCAGATTATCGACAAAAAACTCAAATTTTATGTGATTGACGCAGCGGAAATTGCCCGCAAAACAGGCATGGGCAGCCGAATCAATACGGTTATGCAGGCCGCTTACTTTAAGATTTCCGGTGTTCTTGACGAGTCGACTGCGGTTAAGTACATGAAAAAATTCATCGAAAAATCTTACAGCAAGAAGGGTGCCGATGTTGTACAGAAAAACTATGACACGGTTGACGCTTCTCTCTCTTCGGTTGAGGAAGTAAAGTACCCGGCTTCGGTTTCAGGCAATCTTCATATCAAGAAACCTTTTGAGACAGCAAAGGATCCCTGGATTCAGGAAGTTGAGGGTGCCATGTCGATACAGGAAGGAGATAAGCTCCCCGTATCAAAACTCCCTGCGGACGGCGACTTTCCGACTGCGACTTCGCAGTATGAAAAACGGGCAATTGCCGAACGGGTGCCGGAGTGGCTGCCTCAGAATTGTATCCAGTGCGGTCAGTGTGCGCTGGTCTGTTCCCATGCATGTATCAGAATGAAGCATGTAAGCGATGAAAACGTAAAAAAAGCGCCGGTCGGTTTCAAAAGTGCTGATTTCAAACCGAAAGCGCAGGAAGGAAAGAAATTCGCACTTGCGATTTCCGCTGAAGACTGTATGGAATGCGGTGTTTGTATCAATATTTGTCCGGCAAAAGGAAAAGCGCTGCAATGGATTAACTATTCCGATAACCAGAAATATCACGATGAGCAGGCAGCAGCCTGGTATCACTTCCTTGATCTTCCGGAAACACCGGCTGAAGATATTAACCCGAATACAACAAAGGGGCTTGCATTTAAGAAACCCTTATTTGAATTCTCCGGTGCCTGCGGAGGCTGTGGTGAGACGCCGTATGTAAAGATACTTTCCCAGCTTTTTGGCGACAGAGCGATTATCGCAAACGCCACCGGCTGTTCCTCGATTTACGGCGGCAACCTTCCGACAACACCGTATGCAAAGCGTGCAGACGGCAGGGGGCCGGCATGGTCGAATTCCCTGTTTGAAGACGCCGCCGAATTCGGGCTTGGCATGAGACTGAGCTCGGATAAACTTGAAGAATATGCCCGTGAACTGGCTGTTCGGGCAAAGTCCGAAGGTCTTGCCGCAGGCATTGTCGATAAACTGCTTTCACAAAATCAGGATGAAGAAGCGGGGATCGAGGCGCAGCGCAAGAATGTTGAAGAACTCAAAGCGGCGTTAAAAAATGACGGCAAAGCTACAGCAAAAGAACTGCTCTCCCTTGCCGATCATTTTATAAAACGCTCGGTGTGGGTGCTCGGCGGTGACGGATGGGCCTATGATATTGGTTACGGCGGGCTTGACCATGTCCTGGCCGTGGGGCGCAATATAAACATACTGGTTATGGACACCGAAGTTTATTCGAATACCGGCGGACAAATGAGTAAGGCAACGCCGCTTGGCGCAATCGCGAAATTCGCCGCAGCCGGAAAAGATCACACGAAAAAAGACCTCGGCGCGATGGCGAGGAGTTACGGTTATGTTTATGTTGCCACGGTGAACATGGGTGCTAATCAGTCTCAGGTTATCAAGGCCTTCCACGAAGCGGAAAGCTATAACGGGCCTTCGATTATCATTGCTTACTCGCACTGTATCAATCACGGTATTGATATGTCCAAAGGGCTTGAACATCAGAAAGCTGCCGTTACCTGCGGCTTCTGGCCTCTCTACCGTTATGATCCCCGTCTTGTGGGACAGGGTAAAAATCCCTTCCAGCTTGACTCCAAAGAACCGTCTACTCCGGTTGAGGACTTTATGTATAGTGAAGTCCGCTTCAAGAGTTTAAAGGCCGCTTCCCCGGATCGTGCGGATACTCTGCTTGCCAAGGCAAAAGCTCATGCCGAGAGAGTTTGGAAAGAACACAAATACTTGGCCGATAGGCCCTTCTAAGCGCTTGTTTTGAACTTTTGGGAAGGGGTCTGATTAAGACTCTTTCCCCTGCAAACAGAAGTCCGCAGACACAGGTACGGAATGACGCCGTTATCTACTGCCTGCGGACTTATTTTTTTTAATAATAAGCCCGCATCTGCTCGAAACTTGCCCCACAATTTAATATAAGATTTAATAAGCTCGTGGTGAAATTCTTCTTGTTCGGCCGGAAAAATTTTCAAGGTAATGTGCCACTTGAATTTTTCCCCTTCATTGACTATTGTTAGTATGTGCTATGGAAGCGAACAATCCTTTTGACCATCTTGTTTCAGATCTGGACCAAGACGAAAAAACCCGATTGATCGAAAAATTGAAAATGCAAAGTGTGCTTTCCACTGAACCCCTCATAGACATAAAACCAAAAGATAAACAGGAAAAAACAGGAATAGCATACCATAAATTACCCTGGCAGCGCCGTTTAGCGTATTGGTTTATCAGTTTGTTTACCGGGAAAGCTCCAAGCGAAATATATCTTAACCAATTAATTGCCGCAAGTGGACGGGATATAAATATCATTTATCCCGGTATGTATGATTATCAGAAAATATGGTTAAAAGAGGGGTTTCGGCACGAACTGCAAGGGCTTAAAGAGGCATCCCGCTTTTTTTATGCAGTGCTTGATTCAAGTGTAAACCGTGCGCGCGGCGCTTTTATGGGTTATCTCGGCTCCCTTTCCCTGCCCGATATCCATGAGGCTTTGATGGAGAACACTGATCCGGACAGCCTTTCTCATGCACATCCTGATTATACCGACACAAAAATCCGTGCTATGGCGCTTGACTGTATCGAAAAGGAGACAGCAAAAATACCGGAAGACATACACGCTACAATGTATCAGGACTCGCGTATGCTTTTTGCTTTGAAAGCATTATCATCGTTTTTGTTTGACCGTTTAATCATGAGTTTTACTCAAAACGCAGACGAAGAAGACCTTGTTTGCCCGATACATCTTGTAAAAAATCAACTGATCAGTCTTGATAATATTCTTTTTTCAATAAAAACAACCCCCTCTATGGATCTGCTAAGCGCTCTTTTTATTTTTAGTATGCAGGAATATCAAGGAGAACAGGGCTTTGACGAAGATAAAGAGCTCCAAAAATTTATTCAGAAAGCGGAAAAATCTATTGCCGTTATACGGAGTTTTAACAAACGGGTTCCTTTGACTAAAATTCTAAACTGCGCACTCCGTGATTTATCATGGGAACCCGCAGAGCTTCCCGGCGGAGAAGACTGGTTTGCCGTCTATAAAAATTATTGGACCGACACGACAAAAGCAAAATTTTCAAAGTGGATGCGGGACAGGCAGAATATCGGGCTTGCCAAAAGATTAGAGGAATACTTTGACGGCCAGCCTTTGATGCTGCTTGAATATGCCCAGACCGAAGAACATCCGGACGGAATTCCGGTTGACGGTATCCTGTCACTTTCATTTTTGTTGACATTTCATAAAAAGACTTTTATGCCGGGAATCAATGTTGTTATACGCCCTATTTTGATTGACGGCGAATTTTGCAGCAGGGAAAACCGTACTGAATTTACAGAAAGTTACAACGTATTGATCAAACTTGATGATGTCATAAAAGAATTTGACCGCTCTCTTTCTCTCGCAGGTGAAATCGGCAGACAATGGGCGCAGGCCAACAGCGAAGTCCATTCGCTCACAGTCCGCAGGCGGAAAATTCGTACGATTCTTGAAGAAGTTTCCGAACAAGTCGAAAAAATTATTGCCAGTGCCCGCGGCGCCCTTGATTCAATGGATAAAGTGTTAAACGGTATTATTATCGGTTCTCAGGACGGTAAATACAATACGCTTACCAATTTTGTAAAAATATGCGGCAAAGGTACTACCTTTATGGACGGGCTGAATTTGGCGATACAAAATATTCATAATGCCGTCATAATCATTGATGATATAAGCGCGGTAAACAAGCTTGAGGATTAAGGGCTCATGTTCATTTTAACGTTTTTGGCAGCAAAATTGCCTGAAAAAGGATACCGTGAAGGACATTTTGAATATCGAAGCTTTTGAATTAAATGACAGCGGACAGGGCTATGCCGAGTTCTCTTTTTCTTTTAATGGTGAAAAAGTCCGCAGTATCCGTGCTTTGATTTCAACACGGGAGGCCGGAGACATGGCTCTTCCTTCCGGCGGAAACAAAGACCTTATTCTGCGGGAGCTGTATCCGGGTAAAGCAAGGCAGGATTTATTTAACTCGTTACAGATCAACAGTGCATATATCTATTCCTGCGTTTCGACTCATTCCCGTAATGTTGCTGCCGTTGAATACCCTGAAAGTCGACTTTTGCAGGATGCTGATGGGCTTGTCGGCATGGCTCCCGCCATCCTGAGCGTAACAGTTGCCGATTGCCTTCCTGTTTATCTCTATGATAATCTCCATAAGGTTTTTGCGCTCTGTCATTCCGGCTGGAAGGGAACGGGTATTGCAGCGTGTGCTGTGGAGCTTATGAAAGAAAAATACAAGACGCGCCCCGGGGATATTTCCGCGATTCTGGGCCCCTGTATACAAGGTGATTGTTATACTGTTGATGAAGAACGCGCAGCACAATTTCAAGCGGAGTTCGGTGGGTACGGTGAATATCCGCTTGGCCCTGTTGTGTATGAAAAACAGAAAAACAACACGGAAGCAAGAGAAAGCGGGGCAGCGGAAAGCGGTCGGGAATATCATCTTGATATGCAGGCAGCGAATGCACATATACTCGCAGACTGCGGTGTAAAAAATATATCATACTGCGTAAACTGTACGTTTACGGATCCGGGACTTGGCTCTTTCAGACGTGAGGGGCCTGTGGGATTTACAAAAATGTTGGCAATGATCGGGGGTTTTTAATTATGGATGAAAAATCATGGTGGAAAGAAAAAATCGCATGTGTCTTAAACGATTTGTCCGCATTGAACGGGCAGACGATTGGTCTTGATGATGTTGTCATTGAAATTCCGCCCAAGCCGGAGATGGGGGATTTTGGATTTCCCATGTTCACTTTTGCGAAAAAACTAAAAAAAGCGCCACAGGAAATCGCGGCCTTAGTTGCGGAAAAACTAAAAGAGAACAGGGAGGGGAGTGCGGACGATTCATCAGTGTTTACGCTTGGGCCCTATGTTAATATCAGGCTGGATCGGGCAAAAGAGGCAAAGCGGGTTGTTCAGGGCATTCTTGATAACGGGAACGAATTTTTTCATATTGACTCTTTGCAGGGTAAAAAAATTATGGTTGAATTTTCAAGCCCCAATACGAATAAGCCTTTACATTTAGGACATTTACGCAACGATGTTTTAGGCGAAAGCATTTCCCGTATACTTGCAGCCTGCCAAGCCGAAGTGCGGAAAGTTTGTATTATAAACGACAGGGGTATACATATTTGCAAGTCCATGCTTGCCTATAAAGAATACGGTAACGGAGAGTGCCCCGAGTCGACCGGCATCAAAAGCGATCATTATGTGGGCGGCTGGTATGTCCGTTTTAATCAAATGTCAAAAGAAGATACCGGCGCGGATGAGCGGGCGCGGGAGCTTTTGCTTAAATGGGAAGCGGGGGACAAAGAAACCGTTGATCTATGGAGAAAGATGAATGAATGGACAGTAAGCGGCATGAAAGAAACCTATCAAAGAACCGGGGTTTCTTTTGATACCTATTACTTTGAAAGTGATACCTATCTAAGGGGTAAGGCAGAGGTTTTAAAGGGACTGGAGAAAGGGCTGTTCACCAAAGAAGCCGACGGGTCCGTACAAGCTGATTTAACAGCGGAAAATCTCGATAAAAAAGTGCTGCTCCGTAAAGACGGCACATCGCTTTACATCACGCAGGACTTCGGCACGGCAATTCTTCGCCATGACGACTGGCCTTTTGATAAACTTGTTTATGTGGTCGGCAGCGAGCAGCGTTATCATTTTCAGGTACTGTTTATTTTGCTTGCCAGGATGGGCTTCCCCTGGGCAAAGGATCTGTATCATCTTTCTTATGGCATGGTAAATCTTCCCGAGGGAAAGATGAAGAGCCGCGAGGGAACAGTGGTTGACGCCGACAACTTAATTGATGAGCTTCGCGATATGGCTCTTGTAGAAATAAAAAGCAAAGAGCGCGAAGAAATTGTCGGTGACGCAGCGCAAACAGCTGAAAAAATCGCACTCGGTGCCTTACACTACTATCTTTTACAAGTATCGCCTGAACGGGATATGCTTTTTAATCCCAAAGAATCCTTGTCGTTTAACGGGAATACAGGGCCGTATTTGCAGTATATGGGAGCGCGTATATCTTCGATCCTGCATAAGGACGAGGCAAAAAAATTACATGACGGTCTTGTGAAAGCCGAGCTTCTTCAGACGGATAGCGAGTGGGAATTGATAAAAACAATCGCAAACTATCCTTCTGTACTTGCCGATGCGGCGAAGGACATGAATCCCTCTGTCCTTGCTTCCTGGCTTTACGAGCTTTCAAAAAATTTCAGCAGATTTTATCACGAATGCCCTGTTTTATCCGCGGAAACAGAAGATTTACAGAGAGCGCGCCTCGCGCTTTGCCGCTGCGTACTTGCCGTCTTACACGCAGCCCTTGATCTTGTCTGCATTCCGTTCCTTGAAAGCATGTAAGAACGGCGGCTTGATCTAAAAGCTGGTATCGGGGACTGGCTTTTTTCTAGCGCCGTATAAGCGCTTGAGCAAGCGCCTTATTAAGCGCGGAAAGAAAGGCCTCACTGGTAATGGTCGCGCCGCTGATCGCGTCAATATCAGTGCTGTTTTCTTCAAGAATTCTTTCGCGGAGTTCCCGTATTGCCTCGCCTCCGATAAGCTCATCTTCATGCTGTTCGAGGATTTTTATATCAAGGATTGAGGATGAATCAGTTTCAAGCTCAAGCACGATACGCCCGTAATAGCCGTCCGCCGCGCCTTCGTAGAGACCCGGGTAAAAACGCTCGGCAAGTTTTAGTGTGATACAAGCGCTCAACACAAAAAACACCGTAAAAAGAAATAAATGTCTTTTCATAAAATCACCTCGCATATAAACAACAGAGTTTATCATATGCTTATGCGCGGTGCTTGAATCAGGATAAGAGTTCCATGACAAATATCACATTAGTTTTTTATCAAAGTATTCCCGATAGTTCTGATAATATCTTCGAGCGAAAGTTTATCAAGATTTGTCCGTGTGCCGATATTACGGAGCGTAAAGCTTCCGGCTTCTTCTGTTGAAGGAATAATGACCCAGGGGACAGCTCGTTTTTCAGCCAGAATAAATTGGGCGCTGAGTTTTTTTGCTTCGTCAAAAACCTCGCAGGGGATTCCGGCAGAACGCAGTTTTTCCGCAAAAACCTGATATTTGCCGCAAAGCGCCTCGTCAACACAGGCGATGGCACAAAGCGAATATGTTTTCTGCCCCCCGTTTTTACCAAGCGTTTCAAGGGCGGCAATGAGCCTGTCCAAGCCCACCGAAGCGCCGACGCCGGAAAGAGAATTCTTTGAGTACAGGGCAAGCAGATTGTCGTACCTGCCTCCCGAGCATACCGACCCAATTGACGGCAGTTCATTCAAGAAAGTCTCGAAGACAATGCCGGTATAATAATCGAGTCCCCGCGTAATCGAAGGATCAATTTGAAAAACACCCTCAGATCCGCTGTCTTTGATAAATTCGTAAATCCGCGTAAGACGTTCGGAATCGGGGTTTGCCCCGCCTGCCGCATCTTGCATCATACGGAGTGTTGAATCCCAGTCGCCTTTAAAACTGATGAAGTCCAACACAGCCTGAGCCTTATCGCTTCCCACAGAAGCGGAAAGTATGTTAAATACTTCGCTGTTTCCGATTTTTGAAATTTTATCCACAGCGCGCAGAATCTCTACAAGTTTTTCGTCCGCATTTATTTTTTTTAAAAAACGATTAAAAAGCCCCCGGTGATTCACAGAAATGCTTATATTGCCTACGCCGCATGAAAGAAGCGCGTTTTTTATCATCAGGAGGATTTCAAAATCAGCGCCCGCTGAATCGACGCCGATTGTATCAAAATCGCATTGCGTAAATTCCCTGTAGCGTCCTTTTTGGGTGTTTTCGCCGCGCCAAACCTTAGCAATATGATAACGCTTAAACGGGAAACAGAGTTCCGCTTGATGTTCCGCGACAAAACGCGCAAACGGGACAGTCAGATCAAAACGGAGCGACACATCCCGCCCGCCATTATCGTTAAAACGATACATCTGTTTTTCCGTTTCACCACCGCCCTTCCCCAGAAGAATTTCAGTGTACTCCAAGGCAGGGCTGTCTATCGGCAGAAAACCAAAAGAACGGAATACCGTTTCAAGTTCTTCGACCAAAGAGCGTCGTCTTATCTCCTCCGCGGGCAAAAAATCCCTAAATCCTTTTAAAACTTTCGGCGTTATGAATCCAACCATAAAAAAAGTATAACTGAAGATTGAGCTCAAGTGTAGTAGTGCCGAGGGTTTAGGGGCGAGGATATAGTATAATATCAGACATCCGTTACCAGAAAGCCACAAAATAACAATAGTCCCCCTCTCCCGCCCATTGAAAAATTTCCGGCTTACGGCTTATACTCAAAGCACGATTTCCAAAAAACTAAAACAAGGATTTCCTGATGCCAAAAATAGAAGTGAATGAAGAACTTTTTTTCTCTCTGGCGGGGAAGAAATGGAACAAACGCGAAGAATTCGAAGAAGCTTTAAGCTGCGCGAAGGCTGAACTTGACGAGGATTCCGATAAAAGTCTTCCGGTCTCCGAAAGAACATTAAAAATAGAATTAAACGACACAAACCGCCCCGATCTTTGGGGTACAGCCGGCTGTGCCCGGCAGCTGCGTGTCTATCATACCGGAAAAACGCCGGTTTATCCGTTTTTTTCATCCCCCGGTAACATGAAAGAAGCCCGAAAACGTGTCATTGTGGAAGAAACAGTACAAGCCGCACGTCCCTTCCTTGCCGGTTTTATCGCAAAAGGCAGATTAGTCAGCGATGCCTCTCTCCGCGACATGATTCAAACCCAGGAAAAACTCGCGTGGAATTACGGACGCAAGCGCCGCACGGTTTCAATGGGCATTTACCGCAGCGCCGCTATCAAGTGGCCCGTTCATTACCGCGCAGTTGATCCCGATTCAGTGTCATTTATTCCGCTCCAGTGGGACAGCCCTTTAACACTCAGCGAGATTCTTAAGCAGCACCCGAAAGGCAAAGAATACGGCTTTATTCAGGAAGGCCCGCTTCACCCGCTCCTTGTTGATGCTGCCGGAAAGGTACTTTCGTACCCGCCGATTATTAACTCCGCTGATTTAGGCGCCGTTCAAGTCGGAGATAGCGATCTTTTTATTGAACTTACCGGCACGGACATAGCCGCCGTAACGCTTTGTGCCTCAATCGCGGCCTGCGATCTTGCGGATCAGGGTTATGAAATTGAGCCGGTCGAGCTCTCTTATGAGTATGAAACACCCTTTGGCAAAAACTGGACTTCCCCGTTTTACTTCCAAAATCCGATTTTCTGCTCACAAGAGCGTATCGAGCGCTTTCTTGGTGAAAAAATCGCGGCAAAAGAAGCCGTTACTCACCTTGCCCGTATGGGCTGCCGTGCTGAAAAAATCCGTGAGGCCGAACTCGGTTCCGCCGAAATTGTTGAAGGCGTACGGCTTTATCCGCCTGAATACCGGAACGATTTTTTACACGCCGCTGATGTTGTGGAAGACGTCATGATAGGACGTTCACTTTCAAGCTTTAGCCCCGAATTCCCCCATGATTTTACCATAGGACGACTCAGTGCCCTTACCGTTTTTTCAAGAAAGACAAGAGAAATTCTTGCCGGTCTAGGCTATCAGGAGATGATATACAACTATCTCGGATCAAAAAAAGACCTCATTGATAATATGAGGGGAGACGGCGTAAAAATCATCCGTATTGAAAACCCCATGACGGAAAACTACGAATATGTACGCGATTCGATTCTCCCCTGCCTCTGTGCAAGCGAATCCGTGTCGGCAAATGCCGGTTATCCGCATAAAATTTTTGAATTGGGAAAAGTCGTGTACCGCGACGAGAGCAAAAATTATGGCTGCTCCACCCGCCAATTTTGCGGAATATTGCACGCAGCAACCGATGCGAATTTCAACACCGTTGCCGCGCAAATCAGAACATTGTTCTACTATCTTTCCCGTGAGTACACAGCCGCAGAAGTCGAAGACAAACGTTTTATTCCCGGACGCGCTGCACAAATCATCTACAAAGGTAAATCAATCGGTATTTTTGGTGAAATCCACCCCGAAGTGCTCGAAAACTGGGGCATCACCAGCCCTGCCGCTGCCGCCGAGTTTGACCTTGACGTGCTGCTTTCGACACCGAGTCAAATTTAACGAGCAGACCATGAAAAAACTTGCCGCCGTATTTTTGCTTGTCGCAGCCCTAAACAGCATAGGAGCGCAGACAGCTCCAACGGACAGCGCTCCGGCCGAAAATCAGTTAAAACTGGACGCGCCGCCGCCCGCGCAGGACGGAGCCTCCGGCAGCGGGAATCCCCTGCGTGAAAACGAGAGAAACTACGCCTTTGTTGACAATCCTGATTCCTTGCAAGGCGGCGTAAGCATCTGGTCTGTCCTGCGTATTTTTATCGTATTAATCCTCGTAGCCCTCGCAATTTACGGCATCATTTATTTTTTAAAAAAAAGCAGGACAAAAGGAACAACAGAGGAACGCCACCTCAAAATACTTGCCGCCCTCCCCTTAAACACCCGAAACGCAGCCGCCGTCATCTCGGTAGGAAACAAAGCATGGCTCGTCGGACTCTCGGATTCCTCAGTCTCGCTCATTTCAGAAATCACCGACCAGGAAACCGTAAGCGCAATGCTCCTTGATTACTCGGAACACGCAGCCCTCAATACCACAGGGAAAGCCGCCAATTTCATGGCCTTATTACAGCGTTTTATCCCGCCGGACAGCAAAACTGCCGCACCAGGCACGCCCCCCGACACAAACGATAAGCTTCGCAAAAACCGCGATAAACTACGGGGTTTATAATGAACTCAAAGACAGAGGGGGGAAAGCCCCCCCCGCTTCAGAGCGCTTTTGCGCTCTTACGCTGCCCCCCTTGCGGGGGTTCCACCCCCGCAACACCCCCGAAAACAGAATCACAAAACCCGTGTCACATTCAGTGTACCATGCGCCAACTATACGCCGGACTCCTCGTCTTCTGCCTGTGCCTTACACTTTCCTGCGTGCAAAAACAGACGCAGCGTGCGGATTTTGTACTCGGTACTATATGCAGCATACGTTTTTTTAAGGAACTTAAACCCGAACTCTTTGACGAGCTTTTTTCCCGCCTTTATGAGCTTGACGATATATTTAACATGAATAAGGACAATTCGGACATTGACCGGATCAATAAAAACGCCGGTATACAAGCGGTTCCGGTAAAAAAAGAATGTATAGAACTCTTATCTCGGGCGCTTTATTTTTCCGAAATTTCAAGCCAAAGCAACGGATACGCGGCCTTTGACCCGACAATAGGCCCCTTGGTAAAACTCTGGGGTATAGGAAGCGATAAGCCGAGAATTCCCTCCCCCGATGAAATAAAAGAAAAACTCAGCTTGATAAATTGGCGGAATATTGAAATCAATCAAGAAGAACAGACGGTTTTTTTAACAAAAAAAGGAATGTCTCTGGATCTGGGTGCCATAGCAAAAGGATATGCAGCCGACATAATCGCGGAAAAAATCAGGGAATACGGAATAGAGAGCGCGGTCATTGATTTAGGCGGCAATATCTTTGCACTAGGAGAAAAGCCCGACAAAAACCCGTACAAAATCGGCATTCAGAATCCGCTGTCCCCACGCGGTGATTACATGGTTTATGTGGAAACAAAAAATAAAACGCTGGTGACATCGGGGAGTTACGAGCGTTTTTTCGAGGAAAACGGCGTTCGCTATCATCATATTCTTTCAACGGAAACCGGTTATCCGGTAGACAACGGACTTCTTTCCGTAACAATCATCGCGGAAAACTCAACGGACGCCGATGCGCTTTCAACAACGATCTACGCGCTTGGTTTTGAAAAAGGATCAGCCTTATTAAAAACAATGTCCGGTATAGACGCTATTTTTATTTTTGAAGACGGCTCCCTACGCGTTACAGAGGGCGCGGAGAAAATACTTGGCAAAAAAGCAAAGGGGAGCTAACAGGGGTTAAGGCTTGGCTTGCCTGATTTCTTTCTGCGGAGTTTTTCAACAGATGATGCCGTATAAAACGGAGAGCTCTTTATCCATAATATGAATTATGACATAATACTCATATCACATGAGTACGGAGGTTTTTATGAAAGAAGTGTATGATTTTTTAAAAAAATGTCAGACTTATTATTTATCCACGGTAGAAGGCGACCAGCCGAGGGTTCGCCCCTTTGGTACCGTAGATATTTTCGAGGGTAAACTCTACATTCAGACCGGCAAGCTTAAGAATGTATCCAAACAAATAAAATCAAACCCGAAGATCGAAATTTGCGCCTTCGACGGCGGTACATGGATCCGTATTCAGGCTCTTGCCATTGAAGACGATCGGCGTGAAGTAAGGCAGCATATGCTGGACGCTTACCCAAGTTTACAGAGTATGTATTCGGCAGATGATGGCAATACCCAAGCCTTGTATCTTAAAAATGCCGTTGCAACGATTGAGTCCTTTGGTAAAGAACCAAAAGTGATTCGATTCTAACTTGAGTGACAAAAGTCATTTTTCGAAGCTTCAGCACATAGTTAAGTAAAGCGTCGTGCATTGCCAAGCCTATAAGATGGGTTTGGAGGCACTATGAAACAAATATTCATTCGATTCTGTTTTTACCGCGTTCGCTTTTTTCTTGCCCTTGCCGCATGTGTATTCCCGATGATAATAAGCTCATGCTTCGGCAGCTGCGGAGTCTATCCGGGAGCAGAGGGCGCTTTAGAAAACACATCGCTTTCAATAGCAACATGGAATATGCAGGCTCTTTTTGATGGCAAAGATGATGGCTGGGAATACGAAGAATATCGGGCCGGCTCCGGATGGTCGGAGGAAAAATACAACGCGCGTCTTAACCATATAGCGGAAGCGATCAAAGGAATGGGCGAAAACAGTCCCGATATAATCGCGCTTATCGAGCTTGAAAATAAAAACATACTTGAAAAACTCGGTTCTGAATATTTAGCGCAAGAAGCGTACAAGTACTATTTTTTTGCCGGAAATACCGGCTATTCTTTGGGCATAGGCATACTCAGTAAATATCCGTTTTCAAAAGCAACAGCCCATTCAATTAATGTGGACGGTGAAATTATCCCGCGTCCGATTACGGAAGTTGAATTTTCCCCGAAAGAAGAAAATATTATCCTCTTTGCGTGTCACTGGAAATCAAAATTAGGCGGAGATGAGAAAACAGAAGCACTACGCCGCGAAGCTGCCCGTCTTATTCTACGGCGTCAAAAAGAAATAAGACAGGAAAACCCCAAGACGCCCATCCTGGTGTTAGGCGACTTGAATGAAAATTATGATGAGTTTTACCGGAGGAGCGGTCAAGTAATCTGCGCGCTTATGCCTGACGATCCTGAGGCAGCCCGCATTGCAGGTTATCTGCTTCTTGAAACTGACGGAGAGAGCTCTCCTAAAGAAAATTCGGACGTACAGAGTGTCAAAGAAAGTGATGAACAGGATTTTTTAATCATCAGCGAAGAAAAGCCTCCTGTTTCATCGTTTTTTGTAAATTGCACGGGTGTTTTTTATTCTCCCTGGTGTAGTGAATTAAAAAACGGTTCGTATTTTTACAGCGGCGGCTGGGAAACAATTGATCACTTCCTGTTGAACGAAGCCTTTTTTAACACAGAAGGCTGGCAATTCAAAGATTGTTTTGTCATGGACACGGAGCCTTTCGTCAATTCCAAAGGCGAACCGAATCTATACAACGCCCGTACCGGATCCGGCTTAAGCGACCATCTTCCCCTGCTGTTAAGGTTGTATAAGGCAAAAAAAATTCCACCGACATGAAAGATCCGGTGCGGTATCAAACAGGACAGGAATACTGCGGTATAAAAAACCCAATATTCAGGTCCGAACCTCGCGCCGTAACGACCGTTAATGCGTCCGCCCTGCGGACACACAAGTGCACCCTGTAATCACAATATTGACTTTCAGTAATTTATCTGATAGGTTTTAATCCGGTGTAACAAGTATTTTATATGATAGTTTTAAAAATAGTTTTAGGTCTTATCGGACTTGGCATAGTCGTTTTTGTTCATGAGCTCGGTCATTTTATCGCGGCCCGTGCTGTGGGTATTGATGTCGAGGCATTTTCAATCGGATGGGGCAAGCCGATTTTCGTAAAAAAAATCGGCTCGGTAGAATATCGACTTGGAATCTTTCCGGTTGGCGGTTACTGCAAAATGGCCGGAGAGAATGAATTTCAGGAAGCGTGGGAAAACAATAAAAAAGAAATCCCGCAGAAAAAAGGAAGTTTTTTAGGAGCACGGCCCTGGCAGAGAATTATTGTGGCTGTTGCCGGGCCTTTTTTTAATATCGCATTTGCCGCTCTTGTTTTTGCGTTTGTCTGGGGTATTGGCTTCCAATATGAAACAATGGATAACCGCATTGTGCTTGTCCATGATATCAACAACACAGAGAGTATGCCCGCTGATAAAGCAGGGCTTGAGACCGGAGACAGGATCGTTGCCATTGACGGCAGGAAAGTTGAAAATTACAATGACATTCAGCGGCTTGTCGCGACAAATGCCGAAAAGCTCCTGCGTTTTGACATTGTCAGAAACGGGACGCATCTTACCCTGGAAGTAGAACCCACACTGCAAAAAGAGACCGGAGCCGGAAAAATCGGTGTTTTTTATTATGCCGAGCCGTTTATCGGTAATATAGTCCCGGGAAGCCTTGCCGAAAAATCAGGTATCCGCCCTGGTGATAAAATACTGAAGATCAACGGCAAAGACCTGCCGTATACAGCGGCCTTGTTTAATATTTTTAAAGATGATGAAAAAATCAATGGCGCTATTGATATTGAATACGAAAGAGACGGCGCGATTGTTAACACATCCATACAGATCCCCACGGATGACACGCGAAGTTTGGGTATTGAGTGGAAGACCATGCTCTATCATACCCCGCATTATTCCCTGTTCGGAGCTGTCTCTAAGGGAGTAAGCGAAGCATACTGGACTTTGACAACAACCATCCGTAGTTTCCGCCTGCTCTTTCGGGGTATTGACCTTACTCAATCGGTCTCCGGCCCCGCACGGATTACATGGATGGTCGGTGAAATCGCCACGGAAGGTTTCGGACAGAGTTTTTCCGACGGGCTTCGTGCGCTTGGCAATTTCCTGGCTCTTATCTCCGTTGCGCTGGGTGTTACAAATCTCCTGCCCCTTCCTGTTTTAGACGGCGGTTTAATCCTTCTCTTTTTAGCAGAAATACTAAGGGGAAAACCGCTTAATCCAAAAATGGTGCAGGTATTTCAAACAGTGGGAATTGTCATTATCGCCGGTTTGATGATCTTTGCCGTTACCGGCGATATACTTTTTTTTACCAGACAATGACTTCAGCAATTTCTCGAAGTAGGGTCTAAATAGGGGTTTGGGTCGTAGGGTAGAGGGTCTGGGTTTTACCAGAAATCGCATTACCCAATACCCAACTCCCCTTGACCCTTGCTTTGTGGGTATAGTTCTTACCAGAAAGCCCCTGCCATCCCAAAACTCCTTGACCCATTGCTTCGGGGTTTTGATTTTACCAGTAATCCCCTACCCTGCTGCCTTTTACACTTTTTTGCAGATGCATTAAAGCAAAAGCCACGCGGTGCACTATAAATATAGCATCATGGCTATAAACAAAAATTATATAGTAGGGTTTTGGGTAAAGGGTATAGGGTATAGGGTATAGGGTATAGTTTTTATCAGAAAGCCTGCACCGTACCTAACTCCCCTAAACCTTTGCTTCGGGAGATGGTCTGGGTTTTACCAGAAAGTTACTACCCGAGACCCGAAGCAGGGTAAGAGGGGCAAGGGGCAGATCA
>JAITXS010000039.1 GCA_031284645.1 Spirochaetaceae bacterium
AATTTGGGTATTGGGTATTGGGTATTGGGTATTGGGTATTGGGTATTGGGTATTGGGTATTGGGTATTGGGTATTGGGTATTGGGTATTGGGTCGCGGCGCTGTGGGCGTACGGCGACAGGTATCCTGCTACCGTGTCAGCCAAAGAGAAAATAGACCGGACGCTCTCCGATATGATATCTCTCACCCCTTTCCTCATAGTGTAAGTTTATGATGAATGTCCCTTGTTTGTCAAGCGACCTTTGGCAAAAAACACGATCTGATATAAAATATTATATAGAGAGGTAACGAGTATGGCAGAAACTAAAAACCCGCCGAGAGAGCGGGAGTATGTCACCATGGCGAATTTTAACGAATGGCTGGACAGGCTTGCCCGTGAACGTGAGGAAGCAGATCGGAGACGGGAGGAAGCCGAGGCAAAAGCCGAAGCCAAATTCCTCAAAGAACGGGAGGAATTCAAAAGACGGCAGGAAGAGGCTGATGAGAAATTCCTCAGGGAGCGGGCGGAATTCAAAAAGCAACAGGAAGAAGCAGAGGCAAAAGCTGATGCAAAATTCCGTGAAGAACGAGCGGAAGCCGAACGCTTGGCGGAAAAACGAATGGAACAGATCGACAAGAGGCTGGGGAAATTAACCAACAGGATCGGCGAAATTATCGAACATCTGGTAACGCCGAATGTACTGGAAAAGTTTAAAAAAATGGGCTTCTCGTTTAACAGAACCGCGCGTAATATTTATATACAAGACAAAGACGGCAAGACCTTAACCGAGATCGATACTGTGTTTCAAAACGGGGAAGACGTCATGATAGTCGAGGTAAAAACTCATCCCACCACAGATGATATAGTCCGTCATGCAAAAAGAATGACTCTGTTACAAACGCAGAATATGTATCCGGGGCTGAATCTCTACGGTGCGATAGCAGCGGCAGTGATCGATGACGAGACACGGAATTTTGCGATAGAACAAGGTTTTTATGTACTTGAACAAAGCGGAGATACCATGAAAATACTCCCCGATGACCCGGATTTTAAACCGAAAAAGTGGTGATCTAGGGTAATTGGGTTGTAGGGTAAAGGGTTTGGTAATACCAGAAAGCCCCTACCCTAGCCCCTTAACCCTACGACCCTATTCTTCCCTGCTATCCTTTTATTGGAAAGCGCTTTTTAGCAGAAGCTTGGTGTACTCTTCCTGTGGTTCCTCAAAAATATCACGGGCGCAGCCGGCCTCAACAAGCTTTCCGTTTTTCATAATTAAAAGCTCATGACTGAGGGCTTTTACAATCCGCAAATCATGGCTGATAAAAATATACGACAGTTTCCGTTTTTCCTGCAGTTCACGCAAAAGACGCACAATCTGAAATTGATTCGTTCTGTCTAAGCTCGATGTCGGCTCATCCAAAATAAGAATCTCAGGTTCTAAAACAAGGCTGCGTGCAATCGCGATACGCTGCCGCTGTCCGCCTGAAAATTCATTCGGATAACGGTCAAGAAAATCTTTATCGTGCAAGCCGACCTCGGCAAGAGCGGCAATAACACGCTCCTTTCGATCTGTTTCTGTGCCGATATGGTGAATTAAAAGTCCCTCACCCACAATATCAGACGCAGACATACGCGGTGAAAGAGAGCCATAGGGATCCTGAAAAATAATCTGGGCTTTCCGGCGAAGCGGCCTCATTTTGCTTTCAGGTAAGTTTTGGATTTGCCTGCCGTCTATCGTTATGCTGCCTGTTGACTGAATCAAACGCAGAAAAGCCTTGCCCAAGCTGGTCTTTCCGCTGCCGCTTTCTCCCACAACGCCGAGTGTCGTTCCCTTTTTCAGCGTAAAGCTTAAATCATCGACAGCCTTGATATAATCAACGGTTTTTCTCAAAAAGCCCTTTTTTATCGGAAAATACACTTTCAGATTTTTTACTTCCGCTACAATATTTTTTTCAAAGGACGGAGCGGGACTCCCCTCGTCCCCGTCTTCGCCGAGTAGTAATTTGGTGTAGGCTTCTTTGGGCTTATCAAAAATATCGCGGGAGCGGCCGCTCTCAACAATCCTTCCGTCTTGCATAACAGCAACACGGTCTGCAAAACGGCGCGCTAAATTTAAATCATGAGTAATAAATAAAACAGATAAATTAAAATCTTTTTGAAGGTCTTTTAAAAGCTGTAAGATCAATATCTGAATCGTAACATCAAGGGCCGTAGTCGGCTCATCCGCTATCAGCAGTTTTGGTTTATTGATCAGGGCAAGGGCAATCATCACACGCTGTCTCTCCCCGCCGGATAATTCATGCGGATAGGCCCTGCATCTTTTTTCCGCATCGCGCAATCCGACGCGCCGCAAACTTTCGATAACAAGGGGGTGAGCTTCTTTTTGTGAAATCCCCTGATGCAAGCGTATTGACTCGGCAAGCTGTTTCTCAATGCAATGCAGGGGATTAAGGCTTGTCATAGGTTCTTGAAAGATGATGCCTATTTCGCTTCCCCGTAATGCCTGTAAGCGAGTTTGATTGAGCTTGAGTATATCCTCTCCTTCAAAGAGGATTTTACCCTCAAGATGAAGCGAATCCTCACTTTGCAGTCTGAGTATACTCTGAGCGCTTACGGTTTTCCCGCTGCCGCTTTCCCCGACAAGGGCAAGCATCTCATTTTTATCGATATGAAAATTTATCCCGTGGACAACTTCTTTTGCGTCCGCACCTTTTCCGAAGGTGGCGTGAAAATCCTGAAATTCGAGGATGTGATTTGACGAAAAACTCATCCTGCCCGTCTCCTTGGATCAAAAACATCACGCACTCCCTCGCCTATAAAAACAAGCAAGGTCAGGCTGAGCGCAAGAACGGCAAATACCGATATGCCCAGCCAAGGGGCCTGTAAATTCGCCTTTGCCTGAGAGAGCAATTCACCAAGCGAGGGGGAGCCGACCGGTAAGCCGAATCCCAGAAAATCAAGCGAGGTTAGAATAGTAATGGAGCCTGCCAGAATAAACGGGAACTGACTTAAAGCCGAGCTTACCGCGTTTGGCAGTATGTGAACAAACATGATACGCGCATGGCTCATGCCCATTGCACGGGCCGCAATGACATATTCGAAGTTCCGTGCGCGAAGGAATTCAGCCCGGACAAGCGGGACAAGCGCCATCCAGCCAAAGAGGAGGTTTATGCCAAGGAGCCACCAAAAATTCGGCTCTACAACGGATGATAAAATAATCAAAATAAAAAGCATCGGCAAGCCGGACCATACTTCCATAAAACGCTGGAAAATAATATCAAACAGACCGCCGTAATATCCTTGTAAGGCTCCAAGAAAAATACCTATGATTGAGCAGATAAAAGTCAGGGTAAAGCCGAATAAAACGGAGACTCTGAAACCGTAGAGAAGACGGGCAAGAACATCGCGTCCTCCATCATCAGTACCCAAGAGGTTTTCAGCAGAAGGCCCGGAGGGTGCCGGGCTTGGTAAATCATAGTTGATGGTATTGTATGAAAAATGAACCGGGGCGAAAATCAGCCGGCCTTTTTCCTCAATTTTTTGTATGATATAGGGATCGCGGTAATCGGCGTTAATATCGAATTCGCCGCCAAAGACGAGTTCCGAATAATTCTTAAACACCGGAAAATAAATATGGTCATCATAAAACACAAGAAGCGGTTTATCGTTTGCCAGCAGTTCGGCAAACAGGGAGAGTGTAAAAAACACAAAAAATATGACAAAAGAAATAAACGCTTTTTTATATGTGATAAAGCGGAAATGCTTCGAAGATCGCTGTTTGATTTTTTTCATGAGATTACGCCGCCTTCCGTACTACACGTAAATACCTTTGTTGAATCATCACACTGTCTTTAGTCCCCGTGTATTTCATGCCTTTCTCCCTTCAAAGTCAATGCGCGGATCAATCACCGTGTAAAGCAAATCACTTAACAAACTCAACAGCAGGCCGATTAGGGTAAAAATATAGAGTGTTGCGAAAATAACCGGATAATCGCGCTGGAGGACTGCCTCATAACCAAGAAGTCCCAATCCTTCAAGCGAAAAAATTACTTCGATTAAAAGAGATCCGGTAAAAAACATTGAAACAAAAGCAGAGGGAAAACCGGCAACTACAATCAGCATTGCGTTACGGAATACATGTTTTATTAAAATCGCCTTTTCGCACAGTCCTTTTGCACGCGCAGTGAACACATACTGTTTGTGTATTTCATCAAGAAACGAATTTTTTGTCAACATTGTCAGGCTCGCAAAGCCGCCTATGGTAATTGAAAGCACCGGAAGAAAAATATGCCAGAGATAATCGGCTATTTTACCGGCTGTGCTGAATGTCTCAAAACCGGAGGAAAAAAGACCCCTCAGCGGAAAAATCTTAAGGAAACTGCCGCCTGAAAACAGTACGATGAGGAGCACGGCAAAGAGAAACGCAGGGATAGCGTGGAGCAGGATGATGGCAGTGCTTGTCCAAAGGTCAAAACGGCTTCCGTTTTTTACTGCTTTTTTTATACCCAGCGGAATTGACACAAGATAGATAATCAGCGTACTCCAAAGGCCAAGAGAAATTGAAACGCTCATTCTTTCGGAGATGAGGGAAAGGACTGATCGTCCTTTAAACAGGCTCTCGCCAAAATTAAAGGAGGCGTAATTTTTGAGCATTTCAAAGTAACGTGTGCCTATGGGTTTGTCAAAACCAAAGCGTTTTTCAATTTCGGCAATGACTTGGGGATCAAGTCCCCGGGCACCTCGGTATTTCGAGCCCGAGCTGCGGCCCTGCCCTTCCCCGGTCTTTGCAACGGCATCGCCTGAAATGCGGGAGACCGCCCCGCCGCCCAGACCCTGCATATCGGCAATGGCCTGATCAACAGGCCCGCCCGGGGCAATCTGGGCAATAAAAAAATTAATGGTAATGATAGCCCAAAGGGTTGGAATAAGAAGCAGCAAGCGTCTTGCGATATATGATGCCATTGTGATATTTTAGCCTATCAAGCGATGAAACGCAATGTGGCGGCAATCCCCGGATGCCTGATATTATACTATTTCTCTTCCGTCTTTTGTTGTCGTTTTGCCAGTACCATCAGGAGGGCGATATCTCCTTGTCTTACGCCGGGAATGCGGGCGGCCTGACCCACGGAAAGAGGGCGGCGTGCGCTCAGTTTTTCCCGCGCTTCAACAGAAAGAGCGTCTATAGCTGCGTAATTCATATCGGGCGATAATTTTATTGCCTCGAGTTTGCCCAGCCGCGCTGCAATACGATCTTCTTTCTCGATATAACCGGCGTACTTTAGATCCAAAACAGAGCGTTCAAGCCATTCCTCGGGATATACCTGCAATTCCGGCGTAAAAGGCTTTATATCGGCGGCGCTTACTTTTGAATCGGAAAGCGCTTTTGCAAGTGTCTCCCCAATATGGGGGGCTAAATAAGGATTGTCCTGTTCCCCGTTTCCCTGTCGACTGAGCTTTCTGCTCTCAAGTAATGCCTTTATCGCGTCAAGCCCTTCTGTTTTGCGTAAAAAGCGCTCCCAGCGTTCTTCACCGACCAGTCCAAGGATCCGCCCTTTCGGGCTAAGCCGCGTGTCGGCGGTATCGTGCCGTAAGATCAGGCGGTGTTCAGCGCGCGAGGTAAACATACGGTAGGGTTCTCGTGTTCCGAGTGTGGTAAGATCGTCAATTAAAACGCCGATATAGGCTTCGGCACGGCTTAATACAAAGGGGCTCCGGGAATCGATTTTTTGTGCTGCGTTGATCCCCGCGATGATACCCTGAGCGGCGGCTTCCTCGTAACCGGAGGAACCGTTGGTTTGTCCGGCACAGTAAAAACCGGCAAGCCGCTTTGATTCGAGTGTCGGATAGAGATCAAGCGGATCAAGATAATCGTATTCAACGGCATAGGCCGGACGAACAATTCGGGCGTGCTCCAAGCCGTGAATTGTATGAAGAAATTGTTCCTGTACATCTTCCGGCAGGGAGGAGGAAAGTCCGTTCAGGTAGTACTCGTTGGTTCCTCCTCCTTCCGGCTCGATAAAAAGATGATGCCTGTCCCGATCCGGAAAACGGGTAACTTTATCCTCTATTGAGGGGCAGTAACGGGGGCCTTTTCCGGTAATTTTACCGCCGTAAAGCGGGGAGCGGTGTATGTTTTCCCGAATGATCCGGTGTGTTTCGCTGTTTGTATAGCTGATATAACACGGGAAGCCGTTGATTGAGTTTCCGGCGGCGGAGCAGCAGATATACCGGTTCCGGAAATATTCGCTCTCTTCTCCCGGGTCCGCATCAAATGAAAACGGGGCAAAGGGTTCACCGTCCTGTTTTTCCAGTTTTTCGAAGTCAATTGAAGGGGCGGCGATTCGTGCCGGGGTGCCGGTTTTAAAGCGGCCTATGGGAAAGCCAAGTCGGCGCAAGGAAGCGCCAAGTCCCCGGGCGGCGCTTTCGCCGAGTCTGCCTTCGGGTGCATCGTATTCGCCGATAAAGATTGTGCCTTCCATAAATGTTCCGGCGGCTAAAATCACGGCCTCTGCGGATATTTTATGGCCCCTCGCGGTAATAACGCCGGCAACGCGTCCCAAGGACGCTATGCTGCCGGAGTCCGGCGTGGGGGAAACGGAAGCCGCCCCGAATGCGAAGCGGTGGGGCGGCTGGAGCGGGGGGGAGCTGCATTGAGTGAATGTTGGCCCTTTTTGAGGATCTTTTTCCTGAAAGCTGTCGGCCGCGCTCCCCCTTTCTATGATTAAATCAACAACAGTGTCCATAAAGATGGTAAGGTTTTTCTGGTTTTCCGCACTTATTCGGGCCTGTGCCTGATAGATGGCTTTGTCTGCCTGAGCGCGGGGGGCTTGTACTGCGGGGCCACGGGAGCGGTTGAGGACGCGGTATTGAAGCATTGAGCGGTCAATGAGTTTGCCCATTTCACCGCCGAGGGCGTCGATTTCGCGGACGAGGTTTCCTTTTGCCAGCCCGCCTACTGCCGGATTGCAGGATAGCGCACAGATGCGGTCGGGGTTCTGAGTGATAAGCAGGGTTGAGTGTCCAAGGCGGGCGCTTGCGAGGGCTGCCTCGAGTCCTGCGTGTCCGCCTCCGATGACGATACAGTGGTAATCCATATTTTTGCTGTTACTTTTTCCTTCTGCGAAGGAACAGGCCCAGTGACGCTAGTCCTAAAATAAGTGATGTTATGGGGAATACCGCATGATAGCTGATCATCGCGGCAGCTGAGCCTATCATGGGGCCGAGTGCTCCGCCGAGCATTGAGGCCGAACTTGTCCAGCCGAAGACGCTGCCCTGATGTCTTCTTTCCGTGCTTTCGGATATGAGGACTTGCATGACAGGGACTGCGCCGCCTATAAAAAAGGATGCGGCTATATGGATGACGCACAGTTGATAGATGTTTTGGCTGAACGCTTGGGGGATGATCGCGACACAGGCGGCGGCGAGGCAAAAGCACAGGGTTTTCCAGTATCCTATTTTACCGGCGAATTTGCCGCTTATGATTGCGGCTATGGCGGTTGCCGCAGCGCCTGCACCGAGCACAATGCCTGTAGAGGATCCTAAAAAGCGTGTTCCCTGGGAAATCTGATTTATAAAAAGCGGCAGAATGGGGTTTGCCGTATTGTTTGCAACTTGTATGGCAAAGGCGACGACGATAAGTGAAAGGAGACTTGTGGAAGAAAGAATGGGGCCAAGATTTGGTATAAATTTTTTTGCTCGTGCAGAGAGCGTGGTTTTCTTTTTGATGTACTTCCCGTCGTTGTCAAGGCTTAGTTCTTCCTCCCTGATTTTTTCCTCATCGTGAACAAAACAGGCTACGATGATAAACGCGCACAGGAGAATAAAACCGGTACAGAGAAAGGCGATTCTTCTTCCCAAGAAGTCCGAGACAAGTCCGCCGATTAACGGGCCAAGGGAATTCCCAACGGCGATTCCTGTCTGGAGCAGTCCCAGTGCCAGGGGTATGCTTGCTTGAGGAACGATGCCTGTTACTAAAACAATTGCTGCCGCAGCTGTGCCGGTAAGGGCCCCCTGTATGCCGCGTAAAACTAAAAGCTGCCAGGGATTCGCGACAAAGCTCATCGCGGAGACAACTATCATGCCGCCGCCCATTGCGCGCAGGAGCATCGCCCGTTTACTGTAGAGGTCCGCTATATGGCCCCAAATCGGCGAAAAGATCGCAAGCATCACTGCCGATGTTGATTGAATTACGCCGGTCCAGATTTTGAGGGTATTAGGGTCGCTTAAGCCGATATCGTCTTTTAAATAGAGCGGGATTACCGGCATGGATACGGCAAAGCCGGTTATTGCCAAAGTTTCAGCGAGCAAGAGAGCTGTGTAATTTGTTTTCCAACTTTTTTTCGTATTCACCATTTTTATTTATTTTGCTTGAATGAAGAAGATAAGTCTAGCCGCCAAAGGGGGCGTTCCTTATCTTAAATATCACCCGAGCGGGATGTACGGGGGTGATCTGCTCAAGTTTGACAAAATCCGCTGAGGGGGATTTATGAACATTTAGTTTTCCGCCTCGTTTTTTGAAGATATATCATATCGCGTTGCAATACCTTTTTTAGCTTTTTTTGTTCGGTGCGAGAGCTCATAAAGCTCCTCTTCTATTGGAATATCCTGCAAACGTTCATAATTTAATGCTCTGATTTTATTAAGATCAGCGATGGTGAAATCCGGGCCAATCTCCGGCTTGAACGCATTATATATCATTTTTTACTCCTGATGTACGCATTGAATTTTTACAACTTATAATATCAGCAGCTGCTATTATGAGTACAATATACCGTATTTGGATTAAATATCCAAATCGTTAAAATTTATAAATAAACGATAAGGAGGATAGCGGTATTTGCAGCAAACTCGCCGAGCAGGCCGTTTTTATTGCCAAGAAAAATCAAAGATGAAAGCTCATGGAAACAATGGCAAGCACGACAAGGGGAATTAAAAAAATTATATCGGAGCGAGAGATATCATTGGTTGCCTGATTAATCGCAGACATACCGGCAATATATACCTCGCAGGAATCATGAAAGCTTCCATAGTTTTTAATTTAAAATCGTAAAACATTTCTATGTTCAAAAATTCACGAAAAAAATCTGCGTTCATCCGCAGATATTCTATGTTTTATGTAACAGTACTGCGGTATGCGTGATGCCTAAAAATAAAACCTAGCCGAAAACGCTGATGACCAAGAATTAAAAACCTGGCCCAAAATATAATAGGTCTACAGAAAGGTAGATCAGAATGGGGT
>JAITXS010000067.1 GCA_031284645.1 Spirochaetaceae bacterium
TTACCTTCTTTTGTTGTAATTGTAAAATCAGGCAGCCATTTTGATCCATCAGGTAAAGTTAATTCTTGTTCATAGACATAATTAATGCCTGCATGATTCAATTCATTTGCAATAATTACCTCCGATTTTGAGCGTACTTTTTCTCCGGCTGTAGTCAAATGTATAAGGCGATTATCATACCAACCACTCTTGTATCCTCTAATTACAATTTTGTCTGTAAATAAATTTGTTAATCTTCTAGTCAAGTCAGAATAAATCGGATCGGAATATTTCTTTATTTGCCAAGGTTCTTTATTGTAAAGTATATATACCTTTTGCGATTGTCTTGTTAATGCTGTATAAATAAGTTCCCGTGATAAAAAATAATTTATGCCGCTTTCCGGTTCATTGATAATAAAAATTGTTGCCTTAAAACCTGATCCTTGCGATTTATGCACAGTTAGTGCATAGGCAAGTTCCAGGTCCGGGTCGCCCTCTGTAATGGAACTATAGTAATTGTATGCGAACCCTTGTTGCGATGAAAATTCTATTTGGTGGGTATTAAATTTATCTCCGCTTTCTTTTTGCCATATTCGATTTACAATTCCTACTTCTCCATTTGCTATATACTGTTGACAATTATCAGCAGGGTATCCTTTCATGCCACGACTTCGGTCTTGGTTACGAATATTGATTACTTTATCGCCAAAAATGATGACGTCATTCCCCAGCGGGTGTTTTGTCGTGCGTTTTTTATGTTGTCCGAATCTGTTTTTATTTGACCGATAAATTTCATGAATAAACCTGTTGATTGCGGAAGATCCCGATGCCTCATCATTGCGATATGGTGAAACAATTTGCCAATCTTCAATATGATCCGATGTCTTGAAATTCATCCATTCGCCGTTTTCCTCACCGCCCAAAGAACGATCAAATTCATCAATATCATCTTTATTCTTCATGTTTGTAACATCAACAATCGTATCAAGCAACAATGAATTAATTTCTTCCGGTTTATCAAAATGTATAAACTCAACACTAGTTTTATCATGTGCAATGCGATCGAAAATATCATCGCCAACATATTTCTGTTGTTCTTCTGTAAAATATTTTATAAGTTCCACATCAAGACGCTCATCTTTACCGGAAATATCTTTTTGCCTGTTAGAATATTGTAAGTCTGCAAAATGATCTTGACCGGACATATTTTGCAATAATTTTACCAATTCAAAAAACGGCTTGCCTGCTCCAATCGGCGGCAACTGATTTGGATCGCCCACAAAAATAACCCGTTGTGCCGATTCAAGTGATTCGGCCAATGCGCCGAACATTTCCTCTGTCAACATTGAGGATTCGTCAATAATAACTGTTTGCGGTACCGCGCTATCTTTTTTACCGGATAAATAATATGACCATGTTTTTGTATTACAATGTTGTGTAGTCTTAAGATATTGAAATACTGTTAATGGAGTATGTTGTATATTTTCCTTGTTCAATTTTTGACTCAAAACAACACGAGCTTTACCGGTAGGCGCTAAAACAAGAATTCCGCCGTTTTGTATTTTTGTATTTAGACATAATGCAACAAGTGCAGTTGTTTTTCCGGTCCCGGCTCCGCCAACAAGAACAGAAATTCCGGAATGTGCCATTTTTTCGATTGCATTAACTTTTTCTTTTCGAGCATTAAGCTCATGAGTTTTATTTGATCGTATTTCACCTGCCAAAACGTGATCCAACAGGTTTCCCCATTCATCATTAAGTTCAATTTTTGTTTTTAGTCTATTATTTACAAATAATTTTATAGTATCATCAACTTCAATTAAACGGTTTAATTTAAAAGCAACACCATCTTGTTCTGACTTGTCATTTTCCAAAACGAAAATATTTTGCCGCATAAATATTGGTTTGAAAAAATCTTCCAGTGCCAGAATTGTCTCTTTTAAAATCTTCGTGTCTATGCTTTCGATGTCAGACCTAAATTCATTAACCTGTTGAGTTAAATATTCTGCTAATGCAAGCGTGTTCCCTTTATTCGATTCATTCTCGAGTATAGACGTGATAATAGCCCGAAGTCGTCTTTGGTCATCTGCATCTTCTACACGGCTAAGTTCTGAAACAGGACAAATTTCACGAATAATTTTATCGGGGAACATTCCCAGGTCTATTTGACCTATCCCGAAACGATAGGATTGTTCCAGCATCCTCGTCTTTTCGTACAGTATATACGGGTTTTTAATAATTGCTTTACTCAAATCAGCTTTGTGTATATCAGTAAGATGGGTTGCATAAAAAAGTTTTATGTCATCCGGATTGAGCAATAATTTAGCTTGATCCAACGATAGGGTAAATCGCGATAATAATTCAAGTAAATTTCGCTTTTCATCATAAATCTCTTTTTCCCAAGTCAAAAGCTGTGTTTTTGTGACTTTAATACCTGACAATTCAGTTGGTAGATAACTTTTAAGATTTTGAAGGCTTTCAGGTAACTTTTCCCATAAATCCGAATCCTTTATTTTTGATTTTATTACATGCGCCACATCAAAACCATACGGAATTCCCGTAGCGAATAACACTGCACCAAGTCCGGGATATACACCACGATCCTGCCAAATATCGTCTTTTTTCTTCTTGCACCATGTTATGCAGTCATCCCAATCAGCGCCTTCGCCTACATCAAGATTAATCGCTTTATATTTTTTTAAAACTGAAATTGTACTGTTTAGTATCTGGATGAGGGCATCATGAGATAAATGCTCTGTCGCATAAGAAAATTCACTAGAATATTCATCCGGCGCTATTACAACTAACTCATCAGGATTTTGTTCAGGATGTTCTTTAATATACTGCTGAATCTCGGAGAACGGGAAAAGAAAACCATTTTCCCGATTTTTTCTAATAGTGTGTTCGATTTTTCTTTCCCAAAGAAACGCAGGAATGTCGTCATCTTTCAACGTGCGATAATACTTATATGATTCAAGTTCCCCAAGCTTACTGACTAAACCAATTCCAATAATTATACGCCCGGGATTTTCAATAAAAGGAACAGCTTTAGCATAGGCTACAACAAGAGAATTATCAGGTTTTACATCTTTATAGAAATAGTTAAAAATGTTTTTTTGATTGTCCCCATGTGAAACCCAAGTTTTGCTGCCAACATCGGGCTCTATTTCTTTATCGTATTTTGTAAAATACAAGTCATGCGGACTTGTGCCGTCATCAGATTCTCTTAATGTCCATCTATACGGCCTACCGGTAAATGAATATGAGCCAATATCGAATTCGGTTTCGCTGATATGTTTAAAACGTTTGTCATAGGTGTATGGGTGTTTTACTCTGCCTGTTACTGTTTTTTCAGACATAAAAGTGCCTGATTCTTTTAAACATGGTGGTGTATATTCATCCCTGCTTAAAGCGATTTGACCACATAATCCTTTTTCGACATTATCATCTTTCCCTTCCGCGATATTTCTTAATGCCCTACAAGCCTGATTTTTTTCAGGCCTGCAGCAAACCGTGCCATCCCAACCATGATCGTGCCATGGAACCCGAACTGATAAATGTTGATTCATAACTTACATCCTTTTTTAAAAAAATATATTCCGGCTTTCACTATCGGTATAATATTCCTTGCATATTACAATTAGACGTGCCGGTATCCTGTGCTGATATGGTATGGTTCTGATAAGAAATCCTCCGGCTCATTTAGTTTTGCGTTAAGCTTGCCGAAACTAAAGTGTAAGCAGACATGGATTAGTCTAAAAAAATCAACAAGGCAGGGATGGCACCAAGGAGCGAGGGTTGTGTTTTATCTACAAGCCCCAGTCAATTCACCCGAATTCTTTTCCGCGCCTCAGGCAGAGAGCTTTACACGCCGTGAAAACGGATTTATTGGCAGCCAGGAACCATTAAACGGTGATTCCCTGTTTTCCCGTATGCTTTCTTCATATACTGAATATGATACCCAACGTTCCGATAAATCATCGGGAGAAATCACGGCGGAAATAAAAAACGAAAACATACAAAGCAGCGCGAAAAATCAAGAGGAAGATGAAGAAAAAACCGATAGGATAGAAGATCAGGCTTTATCTTCCTTTGCCGCATCTGATCTTAATACGCTTTTTCTTAAATTTGATATTCCCAAGGAAGATAGTCCGGTTTTTGATGAGGACTTGGTAAACGCTTCAGGCATTGATCCTGACGGAGACACAAGTCTTGTGTATGCCGAGGAACCGACTTTTGCACCCGATGAGGAAAAAGAGGCAGATGATGCTCTTATTGAAGTGCCGCCGCTTTTGGATCAAGAGAATCAAAAAGAATCAATTGCTCTTGATGCAGCAAGCGAACGGAATATACGGCTTGCAAAAACCTCGGGTGTTGAAGGGGAAGAAGGCCGAAACGTTTTGGCTGCCGACGGAGCGGAAGTCTCCGGCGCTGAAGAAATCGCGTTTCACCGGACGGAAGAAGGGCAGAAGGAAGGTGAAAGCAGCGATACCGATGCGGGAAACACTTTGGCGGAACAGAGCGCAGACGAGGCTTACGACAAACGGGAAAAAACGCAGATGCGTGGAGAGTTTCATCAGATACTTCAGAAAAACAGCGGAACGGAAATTTCCGTCGGCAGTTTTTATACCTCAGACGGACGAGGCGAGAAGGCTGATGCAAAAGACAGCGGCAAGAAAAAAGAAGAAGGGCTGAAAACACGCGGGAAATCCCTTAAAGTAGAGGTAAACGATCTGCGTTCGACAGGCGACAGGGAAGGGATTCATGCTGAAAAGAATGATGAAGCTACCCGCGCCATGTTCCATAACTCCGGTCGGGAATTTGAAAGTAGCGCTAACAATGCAAGCGAAACGCGGACTTATGTCTCGGCAGGGGATTTAAAGGACGGCCGTGCCCATTATCAGTTTAAGGCAGAGAGCAGTCTTGAAAATTTTCTTGCTAGGGAACTTCATCAAAACCTGAACGGCGATATTGTGCGCCAAGCGCGGCTTATGCTTCATGACGGCGGCGAGGGAACTATACGTCTCTCTTTAAGGCCGGCTTCTTTGGGTAAGGTTAAGATACGTCTTGAAATGTCCGAAAACAAAATAACGGGCCATATCATCGTTGAAAGCAAAGAGGCGCTCCGCGCTTTTGAAAGTGAAATTCACAATTTGGAAGAAGCTTTCCGTAATTCAGGTTTTGAGGGGGCCAGTCTGAACACGGAACTTGCCTCGGACTCGGGGCGCGGCGGGAAGAACGGCAGCGAGTTGAACGACGAGCTCAAGGTTTTAACCGAGATGTACAGCGCGGGCCGTTATGAAGGCGAGAGTCGGTTTGCATCTTCAAGCCGTGTTTATGATTCGATAATTGGTACTCAACAAGTTAATATATTTGCGTAACAGCTGCGTAAATTAAGGAGTTATTATGGCAGAAGCCTTGCTGCAAACAACAATGAGCGCGAGAGATAAAGCGTTAGTTGAAAATTATGTTACAAACGAAAACAAGAGAATTAACGAGGGAAAAGTCCATCGCGGCGATAATCTTGAAATGAACGATTTCTTAAAGATTTTGACGACCCAGCTTTCCCACCAGGATCCCGCTGCTCCGATGGAAGACAAGGAGTTTATCGCTCAGATGGCTCAGATTTCATCGTTAAAACAGATGACTAATATGGCCGGAGACATGGCAAAACTTGCGACAATGATCGGGGCTAACGAAGCGGTATCCTCACTCGGAAAAAATGTAGAAATATTAGAAGGTGATAATGTCGTGCAGGGAACGGTCAAGGCGGTAACCCGCGATGGAGATCCCACAATTCTGGTAAACGGCGCATATTATCAATGGAATCAGGTTTCAAAAATTCTTGAATAGTCAAGAGAGCATCGGGTATGAATGTCAAGGTGCGGTATCAAAAAGATCTGCCCGTTCCTTGGTATCCGAAATTAGTTTTACGATGAATTTTTTAATAAAGGGTTATAGAGGAGAAGTAAGCTTATGATGCGTTCATTGTTTTCCGGCGTGTCCGGTTTGCAAAATCATCAAACGAGGATGGATGTTGTCGGTAATAATATCGCAAACGTCAACACAAGCGGTTTTAAACGAAGTAGAGTCAATTTCCAGGATATGATCTATCAGATGCTTGGCGGTGCGGCCCGGCCGACCGAAGATGTCGGCGGCGTGAACCCGAAAGAAGTGGGACTTGGTATGTCTGTTGCTTCAATCGACACGATTCACCTGCAAGGTTCTCTTCAGTCAACAGGCAATATCACGGATTTGGCAATTGTGGGGCAGGGTTTTTTTGTTCTTGGTGATGGGGCAAACAAGGTTTATACCCGCGCAGGTGATTTTAACATTGACAGTCAGGGGCTCCTGGTCAATCCGTCAAACGGAATGAAGGTTCAGGGCTGGATGGCGGAAAATATCAACGGGGCAACTATTCTGGAAGTATCCCGCGATGTCGGAGACCTTACGATCCCGATCGGGAGCAAGGATCCGGCGCGGGAAACATCGCGTATTGAGTTTGCGTGTAACCTTGATAAAAGAACGCCGGTTATTCCTGAAGGGAGTACCGATCCTGTAGCGATACAGGCGGGAACATGGAATACATCTATTGAAATCTACGATAGTTTCGGTCAAACTCATTATTTACAGGCTGCGTTCACCAGAGTTCCGGGCAGTGCGAATTCATGGACTGTCGCCGTGGCTGTTGACCCGCAGGCCGAGACCGCTACTAATACGGCGGTAGGGCTCGCCGGACCAAGCCCAGCGGCTGATGCAGGGGCTCTTTTCACGGTGAACTTTGATAATAACGGTACGATAGCAAGCGCTGTTGACGCAGCCGGTACTGTTTCAGGCGGAGATGCCGGTGGTCAGGTTGTGATGAATGTTGCCTACGATGTGCCGAATACTGATGCCGGAGCGGATGGCGCTCCGGTAAGACAGACTTTTGCACTGGATATGGGCAATGTCGGCGGGGTTACCCGTGCGCTTACCCAGTTTGCCGAGTCATCATCGTCAAAAGCAGTAACGCAAAACGGTTACGCGATGGGTTATCTTGAAAGCTTCAAGATTGATCAGAGCGGCATTATTACCGGTGTGTATTCAAACGGTACAAACCGCGACATAGGACAGATAGCCCTTGCGACCTTTACCAATCAGGGTGGGCTTGAAAAGTACGGCGACACAGCATTTGTTGTCTCGAATAACTCCGGCACGGCAAATATCGGGCCTTCGGGCATTGCCGGAAAAGGGAAGATTATCTCCGGTACTTTGGAAATGTCCAATGTTGATATGGCCGATGCCTTTACCGATATGATCGTAACACAGCGCGGTTTTCAGGCAAACTCCCGCACGATTCAGACAGCGGATCAACTTTTACAGGAGCTTTTAACATTAAAGAGGTAATAGCATAGGGGAAACAGGGAACAGGAAGCTTGTACATGAGAGCTTCCTGTAAATCTTGCAAGGGTTTGAAACGATCGATCGTGTTTAAACCCTCCCTGTTTCTTAGCTCATTATTTGGAATATTATGATAAAAGTAACAAAATTAGACGGCACTGAATATTACCTGAATCCCCATCAAATTGAGTCTATTGAGCTAAAGCCTGATACGACTCTTTTGATGTTATCCGGGAAATATGTTATAGTAAAAGACAATGCGGAAGATATTATCAAAAGGATAATTGATTACAGGAAACAAATTGGAAGTTTCGGAAACGAGGAGTAAGAGAGAGGGCCGGAGAAGGGCATGAGAAACAGGATTTTCAATAACGGATTAGGAATGCGGGGGCTTCTTGCCGTCGATTCGTTTAATAATCCGGACTCAAGGCTACAAGGTGCGATACCGCACACGACTCTTTTGAAGGAATAAACATGGATCTGGCGACACTTATCGGACTAGTCGGCGTTTTTGGTATGATCCTATTCGGCATTTTATCCGGTGGTTCCGGATTGGGTGCCTATTGGGATCTACCGTCTCTTTTAATCGTTGTTTTAGGCTCATGGTTTGCGTTGATGGCCGCATCTTCCATCAAAAACGCGGTCGGTATTTTTGGCATCATCGGTATAACTTTTAATGTGCCGAATTTCGGCGAAAAAGGCATCATAACAAAACTTATCGCAATGTCTGAAAAAGCCAGACGGGAAGGGCTTCTTTCACTTGAAGATGACATCGGCGATCTTGACAATGCGTTTATGAAAAAAGGTTTGCAGTTGGTCGTGGACGGCACTGATGCGGCGGTAGTCCGCGATCTCCTGGAAATTGAGGTAAGTCAGATGCAGGACAGACATGCGGCGACAACCGGTGTTCTTAATATGTGGGCGGCGTTGGCTCCGGGTTTCGGTATGTTGGGAACGGTTATCGGGCTTATAGCCATGATGAAAAACCTTGAAGATAAAGCGTCGGTCGGCCCGAATATGGCCATCGCGCTTATCACGACTCTCTACGGATCACTTATCGCAAACGCGCTTCTGACTCCTGTTATGCAGAAACTCCGAACTTTAGATGCGAGTGAAGCGATGAGCCGAGAAATGATTATTGAAGGCATACTCTCGATACAAGCCGGGGATAACCCCCGTGTTTTGGGGATGAAGCTCCTCGCGTATTTAGGGCCGGAAGACCGCAAAGAAGTTGAAGCGGATGTATTAAAAGACTAGGGAAAATGCGTGTCGGAATGCACCCCTTTCAGGAATAAAACATGGGAAAAAAGAAAAAGAAAAGCGGCGGCGGCGGCCCCACCGGACAAGAATGGCTTACCACCTACTCGGATATGGTCACCCTTGTTCTCTGTTTCTTTGCCATTATGTTTAACCCTGATGAATCCTCGTCCGCCGCGATGGCGCAGCTGAGTGTTTCATTTATGGCCCGCGGTATGGGTGCGAACAGCGGAGGGAACACTCTTTCGGTCGGTCGGGCCGCAGAACTTGGCAATGACATACTCAGCCTTCCGGCGACCGACAAGGGAACCTCACTTGGCACCGCACTTAAAAAAGCGGTAAGTATTTTTGCGCCCGAGGTACACTCAAAAAAAATGGCGATAACATCGGATGAGCGTGGTATCATCATCAGTTTGGCTTCGGATGCATTTTTCGCGCCGGCCTCGGCCCGTATCAATATTGAGTTGACCCGGGATATATTGTTACGCCTTGGCGCTCTGCTTTCATCAAACGAACTGAGCGGCAGGAAATTCAGGATTGAAGGACATACTGATTCAACACCGATTGATCCCGCAGGGCCGTGGACATCAAATTGGCAGTTGTCTTCGGAACGCGCGATAGCTGTGGTAAATTATTTTACCGGACTTGGGATGGCGGACAAACGCTTTCAAATTGCCGGTTTTGCCGACACGATGCCGGTTGCATCGGATGACACGCCGGAAGGCAGAGCTTACAACAGACGTGTCGACATTGTTATACTTGATGACGGACATTTATAAGAGCATTCATTGAGCTGCGGAGAACACGCGGCTTTGGGAAGGAAGAGTGAACAGGGAAGAGAGGAACGGCTCTTTCGGAGCCTTGCCCCGCCTTATTTCTTGTTCCCTGTTCCGGTGATCTGGAGGAAGATATGGCTGATGATGAAGTCGAATTAGGCGAGGGAACGGACGGCGCAGAAGGTGCACCGGAGCCTAAGAAATCAGGCAACGGGTTAATCCCTAAAATATTAAAATTTGTCGCGATAGGACTTGGCGCGATTATATTTATCGTAACCATCGTGTTTATCACATTTGGTTTTTTGAACGGCAGCGGGAAACAGGCGGCGGTAATACCGCAGACAGATTCCTATGCGGCGATAAAACCGGTTTACGCAACCTACGATGGCGTTGGAACCATTATGACGAGAACCCGCGATCCGACTCCGTACAATGTTGTGGCAAATCCGATACTTGAATATGATCTGAATGACAACGCAACGCAAGCTGAGCTAATCGGACGGAAAACGCAATTAATAGATTTTTTTCGTCGTTATTTTAGCTCAAAATACCAGACTGAATTGGGGTCGGACAACGAAGCTAAAGTAAAAAATGAAATTCAGGAACTTTTGAACACAACAGTACTTGATAAAGCCCGCGTGCGAGGCGTACTTTTTACCCAGTTTGATTTATTTGAGACTCAGTAGCTAAAGAGATGGGGTACCCCCCATCTCTTTAGTTTGAGAGTTACCCGTACCTTGTTACGGCTTCCTCACGCTCCTGATTCTATCAGGGAAGAATCCTTGCCTTCGCGCCCTGTCTTTCGCAATTCATAAATAGCTATTATACTTGCAATAAGAATTCAGCAGGCGTTATCTGCATTGCGGAGGGAAATATGCCTCCCAATATCAAGGAGTGTTTTATGTCAAAAATTCCGGTTGGTATACTTGGTGCTACGGGTATGGTGGGGCAGAATTATATTTCGCTGCTCACCGATCATCCCTGGTTTGAAGTAAAGTATCTTGCCGCATCCCCGAGGAGCGCGGGGAAAACATATAAAGAGGCTATCGAGGGGCGTTGGCATATCCGGCGAGGCTATGATGCGGCACTTGATAAACTCATTGTTGAGGATGCAAACGATGTAAGTAAAGCTCTTGCTGCGAAAAAACGCGGGAACTTGAATTTTGTCTTTTCCGCACTCGAAATGGAGAAAGATATTATTCTGAAACTTGAGGAGTCATACGCAGCAGCGGGTATTCCTGTTATATCCAACGCATCCGCTCACCGTTGGACGCCTGATGTGCCTATGCTTATTGCCGAGCTGAACCCGGAACACAGCGATATTATTCCGCTGCAACAAAAAAGGCGTGGCTGGGAAAAAGGTTTTATTGTGGTTAAGCCGAACTGCTCAATTCAAAGTTATATGACACCTGTCTATTCCCTGCTAAAAGCGGGTTATGAAGTAAAACGTCTTATTGTTACGACAATGCAGGCAGTTTCCGGCGCGGGTTTTCCCGGCGTACCAAGCCTTGATGTGATTGATAATATTGTGCCGTTTATCGGCGGCGAAGAAGAAAAATCCGAAAAAGAACCGCTGAAAATTCTCGGTACGATTGAGGACGGTCTCATAAAAAATGCCGCAGGTCCGCTTATCAGCGCCCACTGCAACCGTGTGCCGGTTATTGACGGGCATACCGTGACTGCAAGCATGGAATTCGGAGAAAATAAGCCTTCTATCGAACAGATAAAAGAGATTTGGAGGAACTTCCGTGCACTTCCTCAGGAGCTGGAGCTTCCCTTTGCGCCGAAACAGCCGATTATCGTCCGCGAGGAAGCCAATCGCCCTCAGCCCGGCAAAGATCGGGACGCCGATAAAGGTATGGCGGTAAGTGTCGGGCGTATCCGTCCCTGTCCTGTCTTCGATGTCCGCTTTGTCGGCCTTTCGCACAACACCATACGCGGCGCGGCCGGAGGCGGTATACTGAACGCCGAGCTGATCAAAGCAAAGGGCTTTTTCGGTCATTAAGATGAGCAAAATCTTTCCTCTCAATAAACAGCAGCTTGAGGCCCTCTGCGAGCGTTTCCCCACGCCCTTCTATCTGTACGATGAGAACGCAATACGGATAAACGCACGGGAAATACAAAAAGCCTTCTCACTGTTTCCGAATTTTTGTCAACATTTCGCGGTAAAGGCCCTGCCCAATCCGGCAATACTCAGCATACTTCATGAAGAAGGATTCGGCATGGATTGTTCGAGCCTGCCGGAACTACTGCTTGCCGAAAAATCAGGCGTTAGCGGCGAAGAAATTATGTTCACTTCGAACAACACGCCTTCGGAAGAATTCCGCAAGGCAAAAGAACTCGGCGCAATTATCAATCTTGATGATATTACACACATTGAATTCCTTGAAAAAAGCTTGTCAAAAGAGGCCGGCGGAGCCTCCCCGGGCCTGCCTGCTATTATAGCGTTCAGGTATAATCCCGGATCTTTGAAAATGGGCAACGGGATAATCGGTAATCCTGTTGAGGCAAAATATGGTTTTACCCGTGAACAAATTATCGAAGGCTACAAGCTTCTTGTATCAAAAGGCCTTAAACGCTTTGGCCTGCACACTATGGTCGCCTCAAACGAACTGAATGCGGACTATCACCTTGAAACCGGAAAGCTTTTGTTTGAATTTGCTGTTGAGATAAAACAGAAATGCGGTATAGAGCTTGAATTCGTTAATTTAGGCGGCGGCGTTGGGATTCCTTATAAACCCGATCAAAAGCCGATTGACTATCACTATTTGGCGCAGGAATTAAAAAAATTATACGATCATATCCTTGTTCCGGCCGGACTGGGCAATGTGGCTATCCATACTGAATGGGGAAGAGTGATTACCGGCCCCTATGGTTATCTTGTGACGCGGGCAATTCATAAAAAAGAAATTTACCGGAACTATATCGGGCTTGACGCTTCTATGGCGGATTTAATGCGCCCCGCGCTTTACGGCGCATACCATTATATCAGCGTAGCCGGCAAAGAAGATGATCCGTGTACGGAAACTTACGATGTTGTCGGCAGCCTCTGCGAAAACAACGATAAATTCGCCCTCCAGCGGCAGCTGCCAAAAATTGAAGTAGGCGAAAAAACAGGAGACCTTGTCATTATCCATGATGTTGGCGCGCACGGGCGGGCTATGGGCTTTAATTACAACGGGAAACTCCGCTGTGGCGAGCTTTTGCTACAGAAAGACGGCACTGTTCTCCAGATACGGCGTCCTGAAACAATTGACGATTACTTTGCCACGCTTATCAAGACAGAGTGAAAATCTTTGTTGACGCAGATTCCTGCCCTGTCCCCGCACGTAAGGTGATACGTAAAGCGGCGTCCCGAACGGGGATAAGCGCTGTTTTTGTCGCCAATCGTCCTATACCGGATCTTGGCGACAATACTTTTATGGAACTCTGCCCTGAACACGAAGGCGCCGCTGATGATAAAATCGTAGAAATGGCGAAGCAGGAAGATCTGGTGATCACCCGCGATGTAGGACTGGCAAAACGCCTTGTTGAAAAATCAATCGCCGTGATGGATGATAGGGGCAGGCTGTTTACCCAAGAAAATATCGCGGAATTGTATTCTATCCGCTGTTTTCAGGTTGGTTTAGCAGAAAACAACGCAAACATTGTCCGTACCGCGCATTACGGACAGCAGGAATTAAAATCTTTCTCCGACAGTTTCGATAAAATATTGACCTCACTGTTAAAAAAATAAAAATGGATTTTAGGGGGATTACTGATAAAACCAAGACCCCATACCCTATCCCCATAACCCTAAATGAGGCAAACCTTTATTTCGGGTACATTTTCAATGAGGCACTGCGACTACTTCCCTTTTATCAAAAAACATAGTAGCATTTAAATTATAAATGGAATTTCAATCACTTCCCTTAGATGAAAATCTAAAAAGGGCGCTTGCCGAGGCAGGATATCTTAATACGATGCCTGTTCAGGAACAGGTTTTGGAACGAGGTCTTGGCGGACAAGATCTCTATGTGCAGTCTCAGACAGGGACGGGTAAAACCGCTGCCTATCTTATCATCGTTTTTCAGCGGCTTCTTGCCGACCCGCTCCTGAAAGGGCGTAAGGCACTTATTATAGTACCAACACGCGAACTTGCCGTGCAAGTTGAGGAAGAAGCGCGGGTTTTGGCGAAATACCTTTCCTTCAAAATAGGAAGCTTTTACGGCGGCGTGGGCTACGGTGGACAACAGCAAAGCTTACGGAACGGCGCAGATATACTTATCGGGACGCCCGGACGGGTACTTGACCTGAACTCAAACGGAAAAATGAACCTTATGGACATTGCCTTCCTTGTCATTGACGAGGCGGACAGGATGTTTGACATGGGGTTCTATCCGGATCTCCGCAGGCTCATCAAGGTTGTGTCGGATATTGACAAGCGGCAAACCATGCTCTTTAGCGCAACGCTGAATGTCTACGTAAAAAACCTTGCCTTTGAGTACACAAAGGAACCTGTTGAAATTGAAATTGAGCCGGAACATATTACCGTTGAGGAAATTGACCAGAAGCTCTATCATGTGCCTTCTGAAAAAAAATTCGCCCTGCTCCTTGGCATTATAGAAAAGGAAAAACCGGAAAGCGCGATCATTTTTTGCAATACTAAAAAATATACCGAAATTATCACGCGTCGGCTTCGATCGCATAATATCCGTTGTGAGTTTATCTCAGGTGATTTAAGACAAAACAAGCGTCTTGAAATTATCGAAGGCTTAAAAAAAGGGAAATACCGCTATCTTGTGGCAACGGATGTTGCCGCGAGGGGACTTGATGTCGCGGGACTTTCTCTGGTGATAAATTACGATCTTCCTGCCGCATCCGAAAATTATGTACACCGCATTGGGCGCACTGCCCGCGCCGGTGCGAACGGTAGAGCAGTCAGCTTTGCCTCTGAGCATGATGTGTACGAACTTGCCGGTATCGAAAAATATATACACAGAAAAATCCCCTCTGTTGTGGCTGCTTCCGAAGATTATGCGGAAGAACGTTTTGTCCACAAAAAACAGCCGCACAGTATGCCCCAGGAAAGTGAGCTCGGCAGGGGCGTTAAAAAACAAATTTCAGTTCCGGAAAACACATCCGGAGAAGCTCGCAATGAAAAACACCATGTCAGAACTCCTTCGCGTTCACGGGAAGAGTCAGCCCGATTTTCAAAACTCCCCCTTGAAGAACGGATGGAATATTATAAACATAAATATGACACTCCTTCTTCCGCAAAGAGTCATCCCGGGAAAACTTCTTTAGAGAAACATAGCGAGGCTAACAAAGAAAACGCAGGCGGAGGAAAGGGTAAAAGACCAAAAAGCCGGAATAGAAAGCCCCGGAACAGCCCTCGGGGGCCTGAGAATGCAGCCCCGATTTCCCGTGCTCCAGCGCCGGATACTGCGTCAGCGCGAAATGATTCTTCTTTTAAAGGACGCGGCAGTACGGATAAAAAACCTACGGATTTGGGCATTAAAACGCGGGGAAGCCCTCCGGCACCGGTAAAAAAAGATATCCTTACCCGTATCGTGTCATTATTTGGCAAAAAATCGTAGGAGATCCCTGTGGTGACAGGGATGCCTCTTCCGTCCTGAATGTTAATCATTCAGGGACACTACCGGAGCTTATATTGACTTCGATGCCCCAGCTTTTTATTATTATACCATGACCGAAGTTCTCTCTCAAGATGAAATCGACCAGCTTTTAACGGCTATTAACGCGGGTGAAACCGGAACCGATGAGTTTAGGCCGACCGCGGACACACGTAAAATCAAGATTTATGATTTTAAGCGGCCCGATAAATTTTCAAAGGAGCAGATCCGCACGGTGCAAATAATGCACGAGACTTTTGCCCGTCTTACGACAACATCGCTCTCCGCAAATCTACGCTCAATGGTTCATGTGCATGTTGCATCGGTTGATCAGCTTACCTATGAAGAGTTTATCCGCTCTATTCCGACGCCGACCACTCTGGCAGTTATCAATATGGATCCTCTCAAAGGTAACGCGATTCTTGAAATTGATCCGGCTATTTCTTTCTCTATCATTGACCGTTTGTTTGGCGGTACCGGGGAAAGTGTCAAGGTTCAGCATGAATTAACGGATATTGAACAGTCAGTTATGGAAGGGATCATTGTACGCATTTTAGGGAATATGCGCGAGGCATGGGCACAGGTAATTGATCTCCGCCCGCGCTTAGGACAGATTGATACGAATCCCCAATTCGCCCAAATTGTGCCGCCGACAGAAATGGTTGTTTTGGTAACCCTTGAAACAAAAGTCGGAGAAGTTGAAGGAATGATGAACTTTTGTATCCCGTACCTTACCATTGAACCGATAATCGGGAAACTCTCCGCACAATTCTGGTATTCTTCGGCGCGTCAGGCGACAAGCACAGAAAATCTTAATGTTCTAAGAGAAAAGATAGTTGCTGTTGATGTTATGGTAACGGCAGAAATCGGAAAAATTCAGGTTCCGGTACGTGATGTACTTGCATTACAGCCCGGGGATGTGATCCGGCTTTATAATGTTAATATAGGGGATCCGTTCACCGTGAATATCGGCACAAAACAAAAATTCTTATGCCGACCCGGTGTTGTCGGGAAAAAGATGGCGGTGCAAATTATCAAAAAAATGGCCGATATTGAACAAGGTGAACTCGAAGCAATTACCAACGAGGGGGAGGAATAAGTATAATGAGTGACGGATCTCTTTCACAGGCTGAAATTGACGCCCTGCTTTCATCGGGAAAAAGCAGCAGTAGTTCGGGTGGGAGCAAAGCTCCTGAAGAAAACGCCGATACACGCGCACTTGAGGGATTCCTTAGCGGAACAGTTGACTCTCTTTCTTCCAACCTTTCGGTAATGACCGGCGGTACCGTTACCTTTTCCTCTCCCAAAGTCTCGAATAAAACCCGCGATGGTTTTATCAATGAGCTGCCCAGTATGGTAACAGTCGTAAAAGTTGATTTTACTTCGGGCTTTCCGGGAGAACACCTTTTTTTAATGTCTGAAGACACGGCAAAGAGTATTGCCAGCCTGATGAACAACGAAGATAACATCACCCTGGATGAAATGGCAATGTCCGTTATCGGTGAGGCTGTCTCCCAAATGACAGGTACTTTGATTACCGCGCTTACCAATAAAACCGGTAATAAATCTATCGCTTCTGGTTCGCCGGAGGCGGCCAATATTCCTAAGGCAACGGCAGCGCTTCCTTCGAATGCTTTCCCGGTGGCAGCTTATCAGGTCAATCTTGGTGATGGTAAAGATCACAAGATTTGGGAAATATTCGGGGCTTCGGTTGCATCCGGTATTGCCGACGCATTAAATGCACCGCCGCCGAATAAGACGGGAGGGAACAGCGGGGGCAACGCAAACAATATGTCCTCACAGAATTATGCGGGCGCTCAAAACACCGGCAATCAAAACGGACATATTATAGGCGGAGCAATGGGTTCGCCTTCCAGTATGCAGTCTGTACAATTCCCGAATCTTTCCAACACAATGACGCCTCGGGAACAGGGCAATATCGGTCTCCTTATGGATGTCTATATGGAGATGACTGTTGAACTTGGACGAACGCGCAAGCTGATTAAAGAAATTCTGTCTATGGGTGAGGGCACGATTATCGAACTTGATAAACTTGCCGGAGAGCCGGTTGATATTCTGGTAAACAATAAGCTGGTCGCCAAGGGTGAAGTTGTCGTTATTGATGAAAATTTTGGTGTACGCGTTACCACGATTGTTTCGCCGTCGGAAAGAATGCCGGATCTGAGTTAGCAAGGATACGTTTGTGAGTGAAAAATCCGTACAAGAGGCCTTAATACAAGGGCTCCCTTACATACAAGCTCTGCGCGGCAAAACGATTGTTGTCAAATACGGCGGCAACGCGATGATCAATGCGGAACTAAAAGCCTCGGTTATCAAGGATATTGTTTTTTTGCACACAGTCGGTATTCCGGTGATTCTGGTTCATGGCGGCGGCCCTGAAATAGAGGCAATGCTCCGTGCTGTCGGAAAAGAAAGCCGTTTTGTAAATGGTTTACGATATACCGATGAGGAAACCATGAGTATTGTGCAGATGGTACTCTGCGGTAAAGTAAACAAGGAGATCACCGCACTTTTAGAAGCGGAGGGTGTCCATGCGCTGGGAATTTGTGGTATAGACGGCGCACTCTTTCAGGCGGAACGTGAAAACAAACTTGATTTAGGCTTTGTCGGAAAAATAAAAAAAGTCAATGTTAATTTCTTGCGGGCCATTATGCAGGGATGCCGCTCTATTGAAAATGACGGACAGCAGGACAGGATAATTCCCGTTATTTCATCCGTTGCGCTTGGGGTCGGTGCTGACAAAGGACTTTCGTTAAACGTAAACGCCGACACCGCTGCGGCTTTAACTGCCGAGGCGATTAAAGCCGAAAAACTTATCCTTATGACCGATGTGGCCGGTCTGCTCCGCGATATTCAAAATCCCGAAAGCCTGATTAGAGAGGCAAATCTTGCAGATATTGACAAACTGAAAAAAGAAGGCGCCGTTAGCAAAGGCATGGTGCCCAAGCTTGACTGTTGTGAAATTGCACTTTTAGGCGGAGTAAAGGCGGCCCACATTATAGACGGACGAGTTCCGCACGGACTTCTTGCCGAGCTTTTTGGCGGGGAGCGGATTGGAACGATGATTTGTCATTCTGATTTCAAAAAAAACACCCCGGAAGAAAACTAAAAACCTGAACAGAGTATGCTGAACAATCCTTATCTCATGAACCGCTTAAATAAAGTATTGCTTTCCTGAAAACAGCACTTTCCCGTTCCGTTTCCGCTACGGGATTGCCTGATAAGACAATTGCTGCGGCAGCTTTATCAAGAGCAGAAAGAGCGGCACGTTTATCATAGCCCATTTCGACCAAAGCATCGGCAAGCTCGTTAAACGGGGAGTCTTTTGTGCCGGATTTTTCACTGCTATGCGCAAGCTTCCCCTTGAGCGCAAGTATCATTTTTTGAGCGGTTTTTTTGCCAAGACCGGGAACAGCTTCAAGACGGGCGACATCACCGGATTCCAAAGCGCGTTCCAAGTCCGTATGGCTAATGCCCCCTAAAATTTTAAGCGCCCCTTTGGGGCCGACGCCGTCTACTTTGAGTAGTTCGTGAAATACCGTCCGGCGTTCTTCATCGACAAAACCAAAAAGAAACATTGCATCTTCCCGATGGCAGAGCCATGTCCATATTCGGGCTTCGCTGCCAATCGGCGGCAGCTCGTTGATATCCCGGGAGGGCATACTGATATCCCACTCAATGCCGCCGCTTTGGATATACACCGAGGCCGCATTTTTCGCGGTAATTTTTCCATGAATACTATTAAACATCAATCCGATTGTACCGCCATTGCGGGTATATTGTGAAGTATATTCCAAAAATTCCGATATGCACATTTTGCAAAGTATTGTCCACAAGGCTGCTCTAAACATGAAGCAATGCGGCTCCCCTGAACTGGAAAGCCGCAGCAAAAACCGTAATTGTTTGCACTGATACTCGGAATCTCTATGAGCTTAAGCGGCTTAGTGTATTTCGCGGAAGCACGTAAACAGCTTGTTATTGTACCGGCAAGCGGGGGCGGACTCTCCTTTTTTTCGCAGAAGAATGCCCGTTTAAAATAACAACGCCGATAGCCGATGCTAATAAACTTACAACAACAATAAGCAATGCCGCGTACCGATGAGTTTGGATGGGTAAATCAACATTCATTCCGAAAAAACTATAGATCAAGGTGGGTATCATTAAAACAATATTTATGATGGCAAGTCTTTTCATAACAATATTCAGATTATTTGATATAACGCTTGCAAAGGCGTCCATGGTTCCTGTCAATATTGAGGAATAAATATTCGCCATTTCAGTTGCCTGCACATTGTCGGTAATAACATCTTCCAGTAAATCCTGTTCTTCTTCCTGTAAGTGAAGAAAGGTTGTTTTTTGTATCTTTTCCAGGACAAGCCCGTTTGCGTTAAGGCTCGTCGTAAAATACACAAGTGATTTTTGTATCGAGAGCAGCTGGGCAAGCTCCATGTTTTGCACGGATTTACGCAGCTCAATTTCGATGTTATTTGCGTTTCTGTTTAGTTCTTTGAGCGCTTTAAGATACGCAGCGGCAGCCCTTCCTAAAACATGGAGGACAAACGCGCTTTTATTGCTCATTTGAAAGCCCCGTATACGGTTTGTTACGATATCCTCAATTGAGGTACTTGAACGTTGACAAACCGTAACAATTTTATCGGGGAAAAGGATAATACCAAGCGGGACAGTATAATACATTATTTCCATGGAAAGGTCATAGACCGGAACACGCATGATAATTGCCGTGTACTCGTCTTCTATATCTATACGGGATTGTTCATCCGCATCCATAAGATCGGTTAATAATTCTTGGGATATGCCGAATTCTTTTTCAAGCCTCGTCAACTCCATGTTGTTGACCATACGTGCATCTACCCAGCATCCCTCGTAAATCTCATCCCGTTCAATAAAATTTCGTCCGGCCTGTTCCCTAATAACAATCATCTGCTCTTCTCCAGCTTGAGCGTGATTGTCGGCTGGTCGCAGACTTCAGGCGGTCCGAAATATTGAATGGCCCCGGGATACACAAAGCTTGTTTCCACTGCCCATTTTTCGCGTTGAGCGGCAAATGCTTTAAATGGTTCCCCCTCAAGCTCGACAAGCGCTTTTTTGATAACCGGTTTAATTTTCCCGTGTCGTTTTTCAAGGTTCATCATCATCACAAGGGGAATGCCTCCGGCAATCCATTCTGAAGCCGACGCAGTAAGATTACGGATAGAAGAAATATAACCGGTAAGACCTGAAGCAATCAAAACAAAGGCGCTAAAACCAAGGCCGTAACAGTAATCAGCGTCAAAATTCGAGGGGAAGGCGCTACGCCCCTCATAACCGAAGAAATGCCCAACTGCGGAAAAAATCCCTGTATAGCTTCCCTGCTTTTTCATGGCGGCAAGCTTTTTTTCGACCATGCCGATTAAAAGCTTGTCCGTTTCAATACGTGAAACCTGTACATTGCCGTGCGGATCGCGGTCAAGCAACAATTGTTTTGAGATTTCTTCCGGAATATTTGAGAAAATCGCCATGCTCTCAGGGGAGAGTTTCTTTGCCAAAAAGTCACACTGATCTTCAAACGAATGAATCCTGACAAAATCATCTTTAAATGCCGCCATAATATCGTTTAATTCACGGATTAAATTTTTCATTTCGGGGATAAATTCAACAAGACCTTCGGGAATAAGTATAACGCCGAAATTATTTTTATTCTGCGCACGTTTAACTATCGCGCTGCAAATCTGATCAATAACGTTCGCAAGAGATAATTTTTTTACCTCAAGCTCTTCCGATATCAAACAGATATTGGGATGTGTCTGTAGGGCAACTTCAAGCGCAATATGACTTGCCGCTCTGCCCATCAATTTTATAAAATGCCAATATTTTTTTGCGCTGTTCGAGTCCCGCATGATATTACCGATAAGCTCGCTGTAGGTTTTTACCGCAGTATCAAAACCAAAAGAGGTTTCAATGTACTCATTTTTTAAATCGCCGTCTATTGTTTTAGGGGTGCCGATTACGGAAATCGGCGATCCTTTCTCTAAAAAATATTCGGCAAGCATTGCCGCATTTGTATTGCTATCGTCTCCGCCGATAATCACGACAGCGGAAAGATTATGCACTTTTGCTGTTTCCAGAGAAGCGGCAAACTGCTCCGGCGTTTCAATCTTTGTTCTGCCGGAACCAATCATGTCAAAACCGCCTGTATTGCGGTATTCATCGACCAAAGAGGCCGTAATTTCAATAAATTTATTTTCGATTAATCCGGAAGGGCCGCCTTTAAAACCAATCAGGCGTGATTCGGGGTTCCCCTTTTTTAAACCATCGAAAATTCCGGCAACAACATTATGTCCGCCGGGAGCCTGTCCGCCGGATAAAATAACACCCACAGTCAGTGGTTTTGTGTTTAAATTACCGCTGCCCTTTGAAAAAACTGCAATCGGTTTTCCGAAACTATGCTTAAAAATCGTCTTTAATTCTTCGGCGTCCGACAAAGAACTTGTCGCTTCTCCAAGTTCCACCTTAATTTCCGAAAGCGCGACCGTTAAGCTTGCCGGAAGTTTCGGCTTATAGGCATAACGCGCCTTTTGTAAATAAGATAAATCCATGATATGCCTCCTCAAAATTGCTTGCCTTAAAATTATACTGTAAACGTATTTTATTTTTAAGAGGGCATAATGCACGTTAAATACCGGTCGAAAGGCAAAACGCACGATGAGCTCTAAGATGAGAATTCCGGCGGCTACTTGATACCGGCTTGCAGCCTTTTTATAATGAGATACAGGAAGTAATTTCGGGGTGTTGCCTAGAGGCTAAGGCACTTGCTTTGGGAGCAAGGAATCGTGCGTTCGAATCGCACCACCCCGACTATGGACAAGGAAAATTCATCTTTTACATCCGGCGCGCTTTTACGGATTTTATCGTGGAACGTAAACGGGATCCGTGCCATGGAAAAACGAGGCTTTACAGACTGGCTTAGCGAAGAATCACCGGATATCCTCTGTATTCAGGAAACTAAGGCGGAAGCAGGACAACTCTCAGAAGCGTTAAAATCACCGGTAAATAAAAACGGTGTACAGTATACATCATTTTGGGCGGGGGCCAAGAAAAAAGGTTATTCAGGGGTTGCGATCTACACAACAAAAGAACCGCTTGAGGTAAAAAACCTCGGGATTTCAGACTTTGACGACGAGGGCAGGGTGCTTCAGGCTGATTTTGGCGATTTTATTATGATTTCGGCTTATTTCCCCAATTCGCAAGGAGAGGGGCTGCGGCTCGATTATAAACTTGCGTTTTGCGGCGAAATCCTGACACTCTGCAAGGAGCATATAAAAAACGGAAGGCACATCATCTTGGCCGGAGATTACAATATAGCGCATAAAGCGATTGATCTTGCTCACCCAAAAGCAAATGAGGGAAATGCGGGTTATCTCCCCGAAGAGCGGGCATGGATGGATACATGGACATCATCCGGTTTTACGGACAGTTTCCGTTACTTCTCCCCGGATCTCGCCGAGCAGTACAGTTGGTGGTCATACCGTATGAAAGCCCGCGAAAAGAATGTTGGGTGGCGGCTTGATTATCATTGTGTAGACAACGCTTTTTTGCCGGCAGTAAGGAAATCTATCATAAGACAGGATATAACGGGTTCTGATCACTGCCCTGTTGAAATCGAAATCAGCCTGCCCTAGGCACGGCAAGCGAAAGTTAATCCGGATTTCTATGAACAAGCTTAACGTGGATTCTTGACATGAAAAAACCAGGCGTAAAAAAATACAAAGTAAGATTATTATCAAGAGCACGTTTTTTTGTTGCTATACTTATCGTATTACAATTGATATTTCTGGCGATTCTTCTTGCCGGCAGTTCGCTGTATTTCCGCTATGCCGGCTGGATATTGCATGTTATAAGCGTTGTTGTCAGCATTCATATCTTTAATCGATCCGGAAAATCGGGCTTTAAACTAACATGGATTTTTTTGATCCTTCTTTTCCCCTTATTCGGCGGTATTTTTTATTTAGTGTTCTATATCCAATCAAATCCCCGTAAGTATCGGATTTTAATCAAAAAATATCAGAATAAATGCAAGCAGTTTTTTTATCTTTCAAAAGACAAACTACATCTATTGGAAAATGCGCCCTGTTACCGGCTTTCCCGTTATTTGCAGAATTCCGCGGGTTTCCCCGTGTATACGAACACAAAAACAGAATATTTCTCTTCGGGGGAAGCTTATTTTAAGTCTTTGATTCCCGAATTGGAACAGGCAAAGCAGTATATATTTCTTGAGTCTTTTCTTATTGAAGCAGGTATCATGTTTGACACCATTTTTGCCGTCCTGGAAAAAAAAGCAAAAGCCGGTCTTGATGTCCGCGTCATGTATGATGATCTTGGATGTTTTGCAACATTGCCGGACGATTTTGACACATTCCTTGAAAAAGCGGGTATCAAATGCCTTGTGTTTAATCCGTTTAAACCGGTGCTTTCCTCTCTGCAAAACAACCGCGATCACCGGAAAATCGTTTCGATTGACGGCAAAACGGCGTTTACCGGCGGCGTAAATATCGGAGACGAATATATCAATGCATATGAAAAATATGGTCACTGGAAAGATTCCGCCATTATGCTTAAAGGTGAAGGCGCATGGTCACTTACCATGATTTTTCTTCGTTTATGGAATATGGAGTCATTTATCAGAAAAAAATGGAGAGAAGATGATTATACTGAGTTTTTCCCGTGGAAAACAAATTCCTGTCCGCCGGAAAGTGACGGATTTGTACAGCCCTATGCGGACAGCCCTATCATAAAAGAATACATCTGTGAAAAAGTGTATCTGCATATTATTAACACGGCACGAAATTATGTGTATATAAACACGCCTTATCTTATTCCGGATGAAGCCATTCTTTCTGCGTTAATGATGTCCGCAAAATTCGAAAATGATATTCGCATTATTACGCCGCACAGGCCGGACAAACCACTGGTACAAATGGTCACGCGTTCTTTTTACCGGCAGCTCATCAGCGCAGGTGTAAAAATTTATGAATATTCAGCGGGATTTAATCATTCCAAGACATTTGTCTCTGATGATACTATGGCAACTGTTGGTACGCCTAATCTGAATTATCGAAGTCTTTATCTTGATTATGAATGTGCGATTTTTATGTATAAAAATAGTTCTATTAAAAAAATAAAAGAAGATTTTCTTTTAACTATCGCCAATTGCAAAGAAATGACATTAAAGGATTGCGCCCCTAACGCTTTTTTCCGCCTGATACAGGATGTTGCCCGTCTTTTTGCCCCGCTTATGTAAAGTTTAAAAAAATTCCGATACATCCCGTTTTTCCCATTGTTCAATACTGATCAATGGGAAACGGGAAGTAAACGGAATCTTTGCACGACTAAAGAAGCTCTCTTTCTCTTAATTTTCGGTGTTCAATTTCTTTATGAAGACCGAGCTCAAGAAGTTGATTAACGTCAATAATGAGTGAAACAGAACCATCGCCAAGTATAGATGCTCCGGCGATGCCCGGGGAATTCGTGTATTGGTCACGCAGGGGTTTGATAACGACATCTTCCTCACCAATGAGGCTGTCAACCATAAAGCCCATCTTCTTTTCGGCTGTGCCAACGATAACAATAAAATTATAATCCCGCTGTTCTTCGGGTTTCATCCCGAACAGCTGGTTAAGCCGCAGGAGTGAAAGCACATCGCTTCGGATATTAAACACTTCGTTATTGTCGATAAGTTTTATTTCTTCCGGTTTGATGCGGAGGCTCTCAATAACGCTCGTTATCGGGATGGAATAGACTTGCTGTCCGACCCGTACGAGAAGTCCCTGTATGATGGCAAGGGTAAGCGGCAGTTTAATCGTAAACTTCGTCCCCTTGTTCTTTTCGCTTGACACGGTAACGGTGCCGTTGAGTTTTTCGATTTGACGGCGGACAACATCCAAGCCAACACCTCGTCCTGATATGTTGGTGATTGTTTTTGCCGTTGAAAAGCCCGCTTCGAACAGCAAATTATAAGCTTCCGGATCGGTGAGTATCTTGTTCGGATGAATAAGGCCGCGCTCAATAGCTTTTTGCCGCACAGCTTCAACATCAATGCCTTTGCCGTCGTCTGCTATTTCGATGACAATCATATTGCCCTCGTTGGTTGCCTTAAGAAGTACCATACCCTCTTCAGGTTTTCCGGCGGCTATACGATCGGCAGGATCTTCGATGCCGTGATCAACAGAATTTCGTACTGAGTGCATAATCGGATCAAGGAGATCTTCAATAACCGACTTATCAAGCTCTGTTTCCTCACCTTCGATAACAAGATTGATTTTCTTGTTGAGTGTTTTCGAAAGGTCGCGGACAAGACGGGGGAATCTGCTGAAAATCTGACTGATAGGCACCATGCGGATACGCATAACACCTTCCTGCAATTCGCCGGTAATTCGCCCAAGATTTTGTGATGTCGAGCGGAATTTTACAACATTTGTTTTAAACGCAGTCTCAAATTCATCAAAAATCGTGAATACATCGGCAAATTCTTCACTTATTTCTTTTCTTACATCTTTGACCGAGCTTCCATCCTGGAGTTTTTCAAAATAAGTAGGCAAGACATCAAAAAGACATTTAATCCTGTCTCGGTATTTTCCTTCAAGACTATGGAGTTCGTTGGTTAATTCTCCGAATTGACCGGCGATCTGGTTAAAGGTTGCCTTGGTGATAACCGTCTCCGAAACGAGGTTCAAAAGATCGTCTATGCGTTTTGAGTCGACACGGAGGATAGAACCCGCTTCTTTGCCGGCTTTCTTTGCGTCCGCTGCATCCGCTGCGTCTTTTGCGGTACTTTTTGCCGCCTCGGCACCGGACGGGGGGGCCTTTACCTCCGGTAAGGGTGCTACAGGAGCCGCGGCCTTGACCGGTGCCGCAACAGGCTCGGGAACTGTTTCTTCTCCCGGGAAAGAGATCTTTTTTATATCGCGCACGCTTGCATCAAGTGAAACATCCGGCAATATCACATAATTTCGCAGTTTTTCCGGACTTTCGGAGGATGCCAGATAATAATCAACAACCGGATGAAAGGTATCGCTGTAGAGAGCGTCAAAATCAGGTTCTGTTTTAAGGATTGTTCCACTGTGTTTAATCGCCGTGTATATCTGTATACCGCCTACCGTATTCATAAGGGATGTTTCGTCGAATTTAACTGAAATTTGATAAACCGGCAGACCGCCGCCCGCATCTGTCAATTCACGAGCTTCATCTTCGGACAGTACACTTACACTTTGAACATCCCCGCCGCTTGCCGCTTGAGCTGATACAGCCGCGGGTTTTGCCTGAACGGGGGCCGGCGGCTTCGCGGCAACCTTTGCTCCGCCCTTTTCCGGTAAAAGCGAGTGAAGTTTTCCTTCAATTTCAGAGGTATCACTTTTATAGACATCCCCCTCCATTCGCTTTCCAAGCATCTCTTTGACAATGTCAATCGCGGATAACAGAATATCCACGACATCCTCTGTCACTGTCAACTTGTCCGAACGAATCGCGTCCAACACATCCTCA
>JAITXS010000074.1 GCA_031284645.1 Spirochaetaceae bacterium
GGCAGAGCTGCTATTGTGCTGCCGGACGGTTCACTCACCGGCGATGGCGTAAAAGCGCGTATCCGTGAGGAATGGCTTGCCAAGTGCAATGTGCACACAATCGTGCGCTTGCCAAATTCCGTGTTTCAACCGTATGCAAGTGTTGCCACAAACCTCATATTTTTTAGCAAGGGAGAACCAACCAAAGAAATTTGGTATTGGGAGCATCATTTGCCGGAAGGGTTTAAAGCCTATTCCAAAACAAAACCGATACGCAAAGAAGAGTTTGCGTCCTTAAAAAAATGGTGGAATAAACGCAAAGGGAGCGATCAAGTATGGAAAATTTCGATAAAAACATTGAAAGAGTCCGGCTATAATCTCGATATCAAAAATCCGAATGTGTCGCATGATGAAAAAAACTATTCAAGCGGGGAATTGCTTACACAACTTGCCGAATCATTGCAGAAAAGCGATGCGTTATTATCTCGGCTTAAAAAAGAATTGCGCGTATGACAGAAATTGTAGAAGGCGACTGCTTGTCTTTGCACGAAGCCTACAAAAGAAAGTAACACACAGCGTTATGGGAAATACTGATTTTAAACGGGCAAATCAGCTTTTGAAAGAAAAGATAGTACACGTCTTTCCTGACACGCTCGCTTCCGCGAAATTCCCCCCTTTATTAAGCAAAGTTTTTTTGTTTTATATTCCAGTAATTTTTATTATTTCAATATCTTTATTAAAGTATTTCCATTGCATAAATTCATCCGGTATGTTTGTTTGTTCGCTGTCATTCGTATAATATTTTAATTTGATTGTTTTTTCACGACAATCGGTAATAAGAATATATATTTTATTATCACTTATTTTTATTATGCCATTCTGGTAAGGCCCAACTCCTGGCATTATTCCGGTAATTACTATAGAATCATTTATAGTTTCTTTTAGGTGTATTCCAAAACATTCTACAAAATAATCTAAATCACTGCCTAATAATAGCCTGACAGCTTCTATGTCAAATGTTCCTTCAAAAAGATATTGAAGTTTTTCATTAACAAAATACTCATCTGATTTTTTGTTTTTATCATATATTCCATCATAATATACGGAATGGCCTGCTCCAACTTGATCCCCATATATAATTACTTCAATATTTTCTATATGATCAATAAAAATAATTATGCATTTTTGTTCAGTGTCATATTTATCATCTATATACGAAAAATAATAACCATCTTTTATTTTTACTATTTTTCCTGTGATATAACCTTCATGCGCTGTGTTTCTTGCTTCAATTGAGAAAACCATGTCATTATTGATTGATAATTCAGCTGTCCCATAAATATAATTCCTATGCCATATTCCTGCAATGGGTTCAGAAAATAAATTTCCTATACTCGTAAAAAATAGCGCCAATAATACAAATAGTTTCATAACACGGTTCACCATTCAAGCCCCCGGTTTTACCGGAGGCATTGACTCCTCTATTGCATGAACAAATCCACCATGACCGTGATACGAAGATACAAGTGTGCGGCGCACTTTAGCCGCAGAGAGCATCAAGAAGCCCGGGCAAGTTATTTGACAAACGATGAAATTTCTTTTTCGGTTAATTCCCGTGTTTTTCCCTCGCGGAGATCGCCGAGAGACAGGGCGCCGATTCTGATACGCCGCAACACTTTCGGATGAAGGTGAAAATGAGAAAAGACTTTGCGGATTTCGCGGTTTTTCCCCTCAATAAGCACGATACGAAGTGATTTTCTTCCGGTTTTTTCAATAGCACGGCATTGGTAAAAGACGCCCTCAATATTCAGTCCTTCTTGAAAAGCTGCAAGCAAACTTTCGGGGATCTCGTTTGTTGCTTCGACAAGATATTCTTTTTCGATTTCAGACGAAGGATGGCTGAGTTTTGCGGTAAAAGTGCCGTCATTGGTAAAAAAAATAAGCCCTGACGAAAGGAAGTCAAGCCGTCCGACATTGTAGAGCCGTTCAGTTATATCACGGGGTAAAAGATCACGGGCAAGCGGACGATTTTGCGGATCGCTTGAGCTGCACAAGTAGAGGGGCGGTTTATTCATCGCGATATAATGCATTATTTCTTCGGGTTTAAGCAGCTTGCCGTCAAGAGAAACAAGGTCATTTTCTTCAACGGTCAAACCAAGCTTTGTTACGACAACCCCGTTTACACAGACCCTTCCCTCTGTGATCAATTTTTCGCTTTCCCGGCGCGATGCAGCGCCGGCATGAGCCATGTATGTTTGAAGTCGTATCATAATCAGCCTTCAAGCTCAAACTTGTCGATCTGGTCTTCCGGTAACTTCGGCAGGTCGGCTATACTTGCAAGACGAAAAAAATGGAGGAATTCTTTTGTGGTACCGTATTGAGATGGTTTTCCCGGAACATCTTTTTTGCCCGTTTCCTTGATGAGATTACGCTCAAGCAGGATACGGATCATGTTATCCGCCTGAACGCCCCGTATCAACTCAATTTCACTTCGGGTAATCGGCTGGGAATAAGCTATAATAGCAAGCGTTTCCATTGCCGCGCGCGAGAGTTTTGCCTCATTTTTTTTGCCGTAATGACTGCGGAGCAGATCCCATAGATCTTTTTTCGGTGAAATCATCAGACCGTCGCTGATCGCGCTAAGCTCAATACCTGAATCTTCTCTGCTATAACGCTCCCGAAGCGCCTCCAGAGCGCTTTCAACACTTTCTTTTGATAATCCGGCAATGCGGGCAATTGAAGCCTCGTCCAGCGGCTCTGATTCAAGATATAAAATTGCCTCAACAAGAGCCGTTTCTCTTTCCACCATTCAACACTCCCTGTGATAACTCATTTATGTGTTTTTATTTTTTAAATTATACCCGGGTGAGAGCCCGGGGAATACGTTCTTATGAAGCCCAAAATTGCTTCCAGCCTGAAGGATGCGGTAAGGGGTTTGCCTTCTCGTAGGCAGAGGCGATATCAAAGAGTCTTTCCTCATTAAAGTTCCTCCCCATAAGCTGTACTCCTACCGGAAGTCCCTCTTCAAGCGATGCGGGAAAAGAAAGCGCAGGCAGGCCGGCAAGGTTCGCGCAACAGGTATAAAGGTCGGCTGCCTTTTGAGCAAAGTTTGAAAGCCCCGCGCCGCCGCGTCCAAATGCGCGGGTGGGGAAGACAGGAAGCAGAATAGCTGCACATGGCCCCTCTCTAAGTTCTCCGTTCGGGTTAAGAGAACCCAGATATTTTTCAAAGTTTTCCCTGATCGCTATGCGGATTTTTTGAGCACGATGATAGTATCTATCCTGAAAACCGGAGCGCAAAACAAAAGTGCCAAGGAGTATGCGGAGTTTTACCTCCGGCCCAAAACCTTCTGTTCGGGCCTTGTTAATAAGCTCTTCGGGATTTTCAGCCCAATCAGGACGCTTCCCGTAACGGATGCCGTCAAAACGGGCAAGATTCGCGCTTGCTTCGGCAGTCGCAATCGTATAATAAGCAGGAACACCATATTTTAAGGCCGGTATTTCAACAGGAAGCAGGCGGTAGCCAAGCGCCGAAAGTTTTTCCTTGGCTCCGTCAAAACTCCGCCGGACAGCGTCTTCAAGCGCCATTGCCTGTGCCGCCTCTTTCATGCCGCCGCCTTCAAAGTCATCGGCAATAGCCTTTGCCAGGGCTTCCGGCGAGAGTACACCGATTACTTTTTCAGATTTTTCAGAGATAAGTGTTGCAGGCGCATCACGGGAAGTTTGATCCATCGGGTCGCGCCCTTTAATGATGTTAAAAACATCCTTGCAGCGCTTGACACCGTCAGCCAAAATACCGATAGTTTCCAGACTTGACGCATAGGCAACAAGCCCGAAACGCGAAACCGCACCCCATGTGGGCTTGAGCCCCACCACGCCGCAAAATGCCGCAGGCTGACGCACTGATCCGCCTGTGTCGGAACCAAGCGCGAAAGGCACGATACCGGCAGCTACAGCCGCCGCGGACCCACCCGAAGAACCGCCTGATACCCGGCTTGTATCCCAAGGATTATTTGTTTTTTTAAGGGCGGAAAGATCCGTGGACGATCCCATACCGAACTCGTCCATATTGGTTTTTCCGATAACAGATGCGCCTGCTTCTTCCAGTTTTTTTACAGCGCTTGCCGTATACGGAGAGACCATGTTTTCCAGGAGTTTTGAGCCGCAGCTCAATGAAAAATCCTGAACCGCTATATTGTCTTTGACCGCAAAGGGAAGATTCGAAATATGACCGGACGGTTCTTTTGCCTTGGAAATTTGAGCTTTTTCCGGCGCGAATTGAATAAAAGCGCCGATTTTATCTTCCCACTCTTTAGCATAGCTCTTCCATGTCTCCGAAAATTCCATTTTTCCCTCTCTACAACAATGTGTGATTATTTTTTATAAGACATTTGGTATCACGATAAAGCGGCCGTCCGTTTCCCCTGCTTTTTGAATGAGGACGGCCGGATCAATATCAACAAGAACATCAGTACAAGACGGCGCCTTGCATTTTCCTTCATCTTGACCGCTTTGATCATCCCGACGGAACCAGGTTGAATCGGCAGGCGGAGCATGAGAAGATTCCTCGCATATAAGCGTGCCATCATTGTCCGCAGCTTGCATGGCGGAAAAAAAAGAGAGTATCTGTTCAAAAGCGGGAAAAGCTTCGCTTAGTTCCGCCTCATCAAGCTTGATATGTGCAAGCTCTGCGCTTACGCGTAATTCTTCAATGTCCATAACTTATAATGGCAGATTTCCGTATTTTTGTTAAGACGCCCGTATTGTCGGGGCTCAATATTAAATTATTTCCGGATTGAACCGGAAGGCACCGCAGTCGAATCGGAAAAAGAAAAAAAGGAGCCGCACAAGAACAGCTCCTTTGAAATCACCTCTTTATTTCCTGTAAAAATTAAACTAAATAATGTAAGTTACCGGGTCTAACCTATTGCGCCTGACCCGTGCTCTCCGGTGCGGATACGAATACATTCTTCAATCGGAAGAATAAATATTTTCCCATCGCCAATTTCACCGGAACGCGCACCGGTGGCAATAGCGTCAAGCGTTGGCTGGACGAAATTATCGTTTACCGCAATCTCAATACGGACTTTTTTTAAGAGGTTTACCTCAAGCGCAACGCCGCGATACTGTTCTGTGTAGCCGCCCTGTTGACCGCAGCCCATCGCGTTGGTAACTGAAATCTTTTTTACATCGGCCTTGTAAAGCTCTTGTTTAACTTTGTTCAGCGCGTGAGGCTGAATATATGCAATAATCAGTTTCATCCTGATCTCCTTTAAGTGTTAAGTGTTACTAAAAATCTGGAATCCGCTGTAAGCATCAGCTTTGTGTTCGCAGATATCCAGGCCCCGCAGTTCCTCTTTCGGACTGACCCGTAAGCCGATAATCAGTTTAATCGCAACAAAGAGGATCAAACTGCTTACAACCGTCCATGCACCGACCGCAAGGACACCGATAGTTTGATACCCAAGCTGAGCAAAACCGCCGCCGTGGAGAATTCCGACAACCCCGTCCTGAGGGGCGTTTGCCCAAATACCGACGGCAAGTGTTCCCCAAATGCCGTTGGCAAGGTGAACCGATATAGCGCCGACCGGATCGTCAATGTGGAGAACTTTATCGATAAATTCAACGGAGAATACAACCAGTAAACCGCCGATACAACCGATAACAAGGGATGCTCCCGGGGAGACGACCGCGCACGGAGCGGTAATCGCGACAAGACCGGCAAGCAGTCCGTTCAGCGTCATTGAACAATCGGGTTTTTTAAACATAACCCATGAGGCAAACATTGCGGCTATTGCTCCGGCTGCCGCCGCCAGTGTCGTGGTAACGCAGACATGGGCAATATTCATGCCGCTCCAAAGGCTGCCGCCGCCAAGGGCCGTGCCTGTTGAGGCACCGTTAAAACCAAACCAGCCGAAAAAGAGCAGTAAAGTGCCAAGGCAGGCAAAGGGTATATTGTGCCCGGGAAAGGCTTTTGCTCCTATTTTCCCATCAGCTCCTTTTACATATTTTCCGATACGGGGGCCAAGGACAGCCGCACCAATCAACGCAGCCCAGCCGCCGACTGAATGGACAACGGTGGATCCGGCAAAATCATGGAAGCCCAGTTGGGCAAGCCAGCCATTCGGGCTCCAAACCCAATGCCCTTCAATAGGGTAAATCAGGGCGGAAATAAAAACCGTGTAGATAAGATAGGATTTAAATTTTGTCCGTTCCGCCATTGCCCCGGATACAATAGTCGCGGCGGTCGCAGCAAAGACAACCTGGAAAAACCATGTCCGGTAAAATACTCCGGCTTCCTCGTCAAAGTTCATGGGGGAAAAGAAAAATTGGTCTATACCGATAAGACCGCCTTTGTCCTTGCCGTACATAATTCCCCAGCCAATGGCCCAGTACGCAATCGCTCCGAAACAAAAATCCATCACATTTTTCATGGTAATATTTGTCGCGTTTTTTGCCCGTGTCAGGCCTGTTTCGACTAAGGCAAAGCCGGCCTGCATGATAAAAACTAAAATTGCCCCAAGAAAAAGCCAGATTGTATCAAGCGAAAAGGAAACTGATTCAACCGCGGCAGTGGCAGCCACCGCGACCACTGCCGCCTCGTCCGCCAAAATCGCGCTATCTTGCGTTGATACGGAAGCTGTCACAAGCACCAACAAAGCTCCCAAAACAGTAAGTCTTTTTTGCACTCTATTCCTCCAAAAACAGGAAACGACACACCTAATACAACTTTTATGTAAGATTCAAAAATTACGGGGGCAATAAACGTCCCTAAACTTTTTTACGTTACTTTTTATAATAAGATGTCTGTTAATGTATCTTAGCAATATTCGTGCCAAGCCCATGCAAAACAGCAAAAAATAATAATTATACGCTTTTTTGGTATGATTTTCTTTATTTACATGAAAAATACGGGTTGTTACATCGGGTAACGCTAAGTTACCGGTCTTTTTATAACAAAAATGTGATAAAGATATGACAAAAATGCAAGTATATTTTTAATTTAATACATAAATGTATTAAATACTGACCGAGTTTTCCGGATATTCTTACCTTTATCTACTTAAAAAGACCTTCGAGTTTCCATGACAGAAAATAATCCGGCGATCCGGTTTTTTCATTACTTGAAATTTTAATGCTGAACCTTCCGAGTTTTCCCCGAATTGAGGCGGAAAGGGATGCTCCCATACCATTTTTTTTATTATTTTCCGTTTTATAAGAAAAGGCGGCTTTTAAAGTAACAAGGTAAACAGGCGCTGAAATTTCGATGTCTGTTTTAAAAAAATCTCTTGTATGAGGATCACCCGGGTTCGGATAAGGGATTATTGTGGTACCGGCATCTGCCTTTGTGTTTTCACCAAGCGTAAGGCGCAAAAGCGGACGAATAGGCCCCACATTCAGGCAAAAAGCGCCTGAGATTTTGTCGGTGATTTTTTCCCTGTTCGAAGCATCTCTTTCGAATTCAAAGGAAACATAAGATGGTGTAATTAAGTAGCCTTTTATAATCGGAAAATGGTAGTATATTTTACTTAAAGAAGATTCAAAAGGCTCGTGAATACCGGTGGAACGGAGTATTGTCGAGCTGTTTATCCGCATATTACCGGAACCGAACCATTCGATTTTACCGCCGATCCTAAAACCTGCATTGTTTTCCGTTCCATCGCTTGAGATATAATGTTTCCCGGCTCCGTCAAAGCTCAGGGAAAATCTCCACGGGGAATTTCCTGCACGGAGGGATCCGTTTATATAGATATCTTCCCCTAAGGTAAACACCTCACTATGTGCGAAATCAGCAGAAAAACCAATATACGGATTATAAAACGTTACATTCAACCCGTAAAACCGTAGTTTCCTGTGTGGAAGATAGGGCTTATCGGAAAACCATGTGCTTTGGGATCGCTCGTTCAGATTTTTTTCCGTCAAAATTGCCTCGAAACGGAGCTTATTCATACTGTTTTCGTCTTTCCCAAAATGAAAATCACTTGCCCCGTGATAAAGCGCGTTTTGTTCACTATCCAGCAGAATAGACAGTTTGGCATCGGCGGCAAATCCTGTGGGTTTCGCTGAACTGCTTTTTAAAATTTGAACAAGCGGACTTCCTAAAGCAGCGTAAAAAGAGTCCTTGCCGTTTACGGCAAGTGAGTTTTTTAAGTCGGCATCGAAACTTGTATGAGTTTCAAACCAGGGCGCTCCATGAGACCAGATATTCCGGGTTCTTGCGGCAAGTCCCCAATGCTCAAGCTGCCCGTAGAGTATTCGTGAGTTGCTGTTCCGTTGATAAAGCCCCAGCCCGATAGTATCGGCTCCCGAGCTCCAGTCCTCCTGCGGCGGAGAGGGTCGTTTATCAAGAATTTGACTGCGAAAAGAAAGCCCTAAAGGGGCGCCCAGTATGATCTGCGCTCTGTTCGACATATTTCCCTGGTTTCCCCAAGAGCCTGTTTCCAGCAGGCTTATGCTGAAATAATCAAAAAATCGAAAAGAGTTAATCTTTTTTTCATGGTTTTGATCACCATGAACAGGGCTGTTTTCACTGTTTATTTCTTCCGCAACAGAGATACCGGCTTCATCTGAAAAAATGGCCGGTGTGTTTAAGATACAGAATACGGCAAAAAGGAGAACTGCTTGAAGGCCCCGGGAGAAAAGGGGACGGACAGGGAACTCTTTTTTTATACGGATTTTATTTGTGTTCATACCTTGGATTAAGGTCGTTTTGTGTATGACGCTTGAATCCATGTTGAAATTTATGGACAAAAGTTATGGATGATTGACAGAGGGCACCGGTCAGTTATTCAGCGGAGACCGGCGATAATGGGGTATTGGGTAGAGGGGTCTTGCGTAGAGGGTTTAGTAATACACTTGGCGTCTCTTACTCTTTTTCTTCCTGCTTTGCCTCGTTCCAGAACTCGTTCATTGCGGCAATGTTCTTGTGTGTCATTTCGGTATTGCTTTCTTTGGCACGTTTTTCGACATAAGAAAAGCGGTTTGTGAATTTGGCATTTGTTCTTTGCAGCGCCAGGGCAGGATCAATATGTAAAAAACGGCAAAGGTTTATCACGGAAAAGAGGAGGTCGCCAAGCTCGCCTTCAAGCGCTGCTGAGGAGGGTAGGGGAGTGCTTGACGTGGCACTCTGCGTGTCGGATGAGGCTTTGTCTGTTTGTGTTTTGTGTTGTTGTTCCGCTTCCCGGAGCGCTTCTTGAGTTTCGTTTAGTTCCTCATGAATTTTTGCAAAAACTTCGCCGGTATTATCCCAGTCAAAGCCGACTTTTGCCGCTTTTTTTTGCAGTTTATAGGCGCGTTCAAGGGGCGGCAGAGAGCGTGAGACCTCGTCAAGAATCGAGGTTTTTGGCTTGCGTCCCTCAATCTCTACTTTGATTTTTGCCCAATTTTGAAGAACCTCGGCGCTGTCTTTTACGGTGGTATCGCCGAAAACATGCGGATGCCGGCGGATGAGTTTTTGACATACCGTTTCAATGGCCTGGGCCACGGTAAAATGTCCTTCCTGTTCAAACATATAAGAAATCATCGTTACCAGTAAAAACACATCGCCAAGCTCTTCTTTAACATGAGCAGGATCACCCTCGCCAATCGCCTCGACACATTCATAACATTCTTCAAGCAAGTCGCCGCGAAGGGTGGAAGGGTTCTGTTCCCTGTCCCAGGGACAACCCTCCGGCGATCGAAGTTGTTTGACAATGCCATATAATTTTTCAAAAGAATCTTTTGTCATTTTGTTTCCATAAGCTCCACGCCATCCCAATCTTCCGAAGGCGGATTTTGGGTGTAGTGAATGCAGCGTTTTAATATATTTTCGGCGTTAAAATCGCCGGGAAGCACAATAAGAACTTCCTTCAGTTTTTGTTGTGCTTTTGCGAATTCTCTGCTGTAAAAAAGTCTCATCGCCTCGTTATGGACTTCCCATGCTTTCTTTTCACTGTCGTTAAGTGTCCGCCGCGTTGCAAATATTTTAACCCCCTGTGTTTTTCCTTTAACCGCAACTGTGTCCAAAAGACGGGAGGGGATTTTGTCGTGCAGCGCACGGGACAGCTTTTCGGAAATCAATATTTGTTCGTGATATATTTTGGTAAGACCTTCAAGACGCGAGGCTAAATTGACCGAGTCTCCTATAACCGTATAATCCATCTTACGTTCACTTCCGATATTGCCGACCGTCACGAGTCCCATATTGATACCGATACCGATATGAAATTCAGGCTTGCCTAATCGTTTTTGATTGTTATTAAAAACAGCAAGCGCGTCTATCATGTCAAACGCGGATAACACGGACTGTAGGGCATCGTCCTCATGTTTTACCGGAGCGCCCCAAAACGCCATAATCGCATCTCCGATATATTTATCTACAATGCCGTTCCGGTTCATGATGATATCAACCTGAGCTGAAAAATAACGATTAAGAGAATTGACCAGGTCATCAGGAGATAAACGCTCGGAAATTGTCGTAAAGGAGCGGATATCGGAAAATAAAATGGAAAGTTCGCGGTTTTCACCGACAAGCATTGACTCGGGAGAGGCGAAGAATTTATCAATTAAATCTTTGGGTACATATTTTTGAAATATCTGTCTTATGCGTTGTTCTTTTTTCTGCGAAAGCACCGATTGAAATGCAAAACTTTTTGTCTGTTTATACGATTTTTCAAGATCATCAATCATGATATTAAAAGTTTGGGCAAGTTTGCCTGTTTCATCGTTGTATTCGATTTCGACACGGGAGGACAGGTCGGATGATGCGATAATCTGCTGCATGGCGCGGATAATTTTATTAAGCGGGCTTGTTAACGCATGCGCGAATATCCAGAGGAGAATAACCGCGATGAGCGAAGATGATACAAGAATGATAATAGTCTGCGTGGTAATTGTATCAACATCACGGTAAAAAGCTTTATGTTCTTCTGTTAAACAGATATACCAGTCAAATGGCTTGAAATAAAATGATTTACACACGCGTTCGATACCGCCGAGGGAGATGTTCATTAATGTTTCCTCATTTAAGAGGAGCCGCTCTCCAAGGGCTTTTTTTTCAGCCTCATCTAACGGTAATTCGGATGTTGACATTACCTGGTTAAATTGCGGGTCAAGAGCGAAGATTACTTCGCTGTCCGAACTAATCATGCTCCGCGAATAAGCGGCAACCGCGCCTTTTGCCGCGTCAATCATTTCTTCGCGTGTTTCATATCCGTTTTCAACAAGGAGTTTCCATTGATTATCCGCGTATTTTTCAAGCTCATAGATTTTAAAACTCAAGCTTTCCTGGGCAACTCTTGTAATACCGTTTGTCGCGGAAAACCATCCGGCGGCCTCGGCCAAGACCAGAGTAAGGACAAGAATAGGCAGGACAACAAGAATAATCTTTGAGCGTATTCGCATAGGGGAACTTTATCATAAAAACAGAAAAAAGTAAGCGGGAATGGCGATTCTTGAGCAATGTTCATTTTGGGACAGCGCTGTTTACTCTCTCCAATATTCACGCCGGAAGATCACGAGTATCGTCCATAACTCAAGGCGTCCGCTCAGCATTAAAAATGAGTAGAGCCATTTTATATGATCGGGAAAGATTGCGTATGTGGCTCCGGGGCCGATTGAGCCAAAACCGATGCCGAGATTGCTCAGCATGGAAAGTGAGGCGCTTAATGAGGTCAAAATATCAAAACCGGCTGCCGCTGTAATCAGAGTGGAAAATGCAACAATCGTAAAATATAAAAATACAAAGGCCGCAACGCCGTAAACCACATCTTTTCGTCCGGCTTTATTGTTCAGGCGGACGCTAAAGACGCCGCGGGGATAAATCATCCGGCGGAATTCATTACAGGCTTGTTTGTAGAGTACCGCGTATCGTATTATTTTTACGCCGCCTGCCGTGGAACCGGAACAACCTCCTATACACATGAGTATAAAGAGCATTGCCTGGGAAAGCGGCGGCCAGGAATGATAGTCGGCGATCGTCATACCGGTTGTTGTTAAAAATGATGATGTTTGAAATGCCGCAAAACGAAATGATGTTCCAAGAGACCCGTAATACCGCCAAATATCAAGCGTAATAGTCAAGGATGCAATAATAAAAATGATAATATAGGCGCGTAACTCGGTATTTTCCACGATCTCACGGATTTTGCCGCGCAGGAGCTTGTAGTAGAGGTTAAAGTTTATACCGGCAAGGAGTATAAAAAGACCTGTTACTGTCTCAATAAAAGGCGAGTTAAAAAAGGCTATCCCGTTGTTTTTTGTTGAAACACCGCCTGTTGCCACGGTGGTTAACGCATGACAGATCGCGTCAAAAAGGCTCATCCCGCCAATCCTGTACAATACAAAAACAATAAGGGTGAGGATAAGATAAACCGCCCACAATACTTTTGCCGTCTCGGTAATTTTAGGCGTAATCTTTGCTTTGTCCGGGCCGGGGAGTTCCGCTTTGACAAGCTGAAAAGCGCCCACGCCGAGAAGCGGAAGCAGTGCAACGGTTAAAAGGATAATTCCCATACCGCCTGTCCAGTAACTAAGGCATCGCCAGAGGACAAGAGAGTGGGGCAGGGACTCAATATCCGCTATTGTGCTCGCTCCGGTTGTCGCAAAACCGCCGCAGCTTTCAAATACTGCGCTTGTCCAGCTTATCCCCTCGCCGGATAAAAAATACGGCAGAGCACCCCAGAGGATTATGATAATCCAGCTTAAACTAACCACAAAAAATCCGTCCCTGGCGTATAATTGGATCGCTTCTTTTTTGATTGAAACAAGTACCGGTATACAGAGTATACAGGCCGACAAAAGCGGAAATAAAAAAGCAAAAATTTTTTCGTGCAGGATAACAGCCATAACAAGCGGGGGAATCATCAGGGGAAGTGCAAATGAGAGCGCAAAGAGCGGAATGCGGAACAATTTCAGAAATCGCATCTACAAGTTTACCCCGAAATATTTTTCTATTTCTTTTTTCCCGCCTTTCTTGGTCAGAATGACAATCTTGTCGCCGACCTTAAATATATAATCGCCGCGGGGAAGAAAAGAAGTCTTTCCTCTCTGCACTAGCATTAAAAGCGCACCTTGGCTTATGCGGAATTTCGTAATTGATGTTTCAACAACAGGAGCGTTTTCTCCTATCTCAATTTCAAAAATCGAGATGGCCCCTCCGCCTAAACGATGAATTCCCCGTACGCCGCCGCCCATAAGTCTGCTGAGCAGGGAATCTACAACAACCGAACGTACCGGAATGACAATATCGACACCCAGACGGCGCGCAATATACGCATAACCATCGCTGGAAACCATCGCTATCGCGCGTTTGACGCCCCGTGATTTTAAATACAATGCCGTGATAACATTTAATTCCTGATTTCCTGTTGCCGTTACAATCAAATCCAAATCATTCAGCCGTTCTTCCGTTATGAAATTCTCATCACTTATATCTTCGTTTAATACAATGGCATCGGGAAATTCGGCGGACAATGTTTTACATACGCCATAATCCTGTTCAATGATAAAAATTTTTCGGGAGCTCTTTTTTATAAAACCGGGCAAAGAAGAAAAAAAAGATTTGATTATTCCGTCTTCAGTATGTGGATTCGAAAGTAAGCCTGCGGCAATTAAAGAACCAAGCTGCCCGCCGCCTACAATGCCGATTTTTCTGATTGCCCTCTCTTTTTTATTACCCATTTCAAAGAGTTTATTCATGGCTTCTTCCCGCGCGAGCATATAGACCCTGTCTCCTGTTTGCAGGATAGTTGAGCCGGAAGGAAGAAGACACTCATCATCACGCTCAATAAGCGTAATCAGTGCATCTCCGGGCATCAGAGTTCTGAAATTTTGCAGCTCAAGGCCTGAAAGGGGGCTTTCCTCCGCGATTTTAATGGAACTAAGCTGATAGTCAGTTTCCGAAAAAGAAAGAATCTCGCCTGAGGCATTATGCTCTATCGCGTTAAGCGCTGTGCGGGAGGCTTCAATATTCGGATGAATAAAATAGTCAACGCCTAAAAAGTGATTGCCCTCGGATTTATCGCTTGCACTGCTCGGTTCCGCTAAGCGTTTGGTGTTTTTTATTCGTTTTTCTCCGAAACAACCATCGTTTCGGACAAGGGCAATTTTTAAGAGAGCGGGGTATCTTTCGGCGGCAAGGGCGCATATAATCATATTGATTTCATCTGAATTGGTAAGACAAACAAGGGCGTCCGCTTTTCCTATACCTGCTTCCTCAAGCACCTGCGGCTTGTTGCCCTCATCATGGATAACAAGGCAGTCAAGCCGGTTTGAGGCATGACGTGCGCGTTCCTCGTTTGATTCGATTAAACTTACATCGTTTTTTTCGCCGGTAAGCTGGCGGGCAAGTTGTGTTCCTACATGTCCCGCGCCGACTATAATAACACGCATTTTACCTCAGTATAGTAGGAAAAAAAGTCCGGGTTAAGGTCTAGCCTCGTTTGAGGCTGAACAAAACTCCAGTGCTGCGTACGAGACAAATTCGCGGGGAAAATCACGCTCTCCGGCTTCAAGCAGCACATCGTAACTTGTGGTATAGCCAAGTAATTTTGCAGCTCCCGAGTCTGTTTTATCTTCCTTTTGTTCGAAGGCAGCGTGTTTTTGGGTCTCATATTCTGAAAATCCCAAGGCACAAAGCACCGCTCCTGCTGAACAGGCCGAGTGTTCCTGTTCCGCGCTTTTTAATATTTCATCGGGATTACCGGTCTCAAGCGCGTGCAGGAATCGCCTGTCATTCACTTCTTTTACCCAGCGAAGAGCAGCCTCTCCTTCACCCTGAGGAGAAAAGCCATAACTTTTCCCGTAATGCGTTAAGTCGGTAGACGCGATAACAGCAAGCGTTCGGCCTGCTTGTGCGGCTTTTCTGCTGATTATTTTTCCGGCCTCACAGGAAGACATATTCGGGGGAAGCCGTAAGCAGAGAAGTTTCGCGTTCGGGAAAAAGTAATGCACCGCAGGCAGTAAAACCTCAACAGTATTATCAGGCTCGGTGTCTTCATGCGCGCCCAATTCTTGTTGTAAAAGCGTCCGTAACGCGCTGTCAATGTTCATAATGCCCAGCGGCGTTTCAACGCCGTCTTCCTGTGCAAAGAGAATATCGGCATTCGGCGGTAAATGTCCGCCTGCCACAACAACGGTGTCGACATCAGTTCGTAATGATGAAATTGCGAGTGCGGCAAGGCGGCCTGAAAAAAACCAGCCGGCGTGCGGGGAGACTACGGCTTGTGTTGTTGATTCAGCTTTTAAAGAATAATCTTTTAAGAATGTTTTTACATCTTCCGCATTATGCGGATACCAACCCGAAGGCAGGCGCATTTTTCGAATATTCATTATCTGTACTCCTTGTTACGGAAGACATCTCTATGCGCCTTTTCCCTGTCATGAGCCCTTGTTTCTTATCTTTTTTAAGGCATCGGCAAAGGGATTATACATGGTGCCGTCATCATCGGCGCGGAATGTCCGGTTTGATTCGCTAAAATTCTTCCCGCCCCTTGTCTGGGCGCTTGACGATGTGTTTGTCCCGCTTCGCCCCGCGTTGCCGGAAGAAACGCTCCGGGTAGTCTCTCCCGCTTTTTTAACGACAAAAACTTTCTTTTTAAGGACCGAACCATTTTGCTCATCCTTGCCGGAAGGAACGGCAGCGGGGCTTGCATCCCCTTTTTGGCTTGGGTGTTTTTCGAAACTTCTGTCACCTTTTCTTCTTGAAAGACTAATTCTCCGCCTGTCTGTATCCAGTGCGATAATCTGAAATTCCATAACATCGCCGACTTTAATTAAATCCATCGGATCTTTTATAAAGGTATCACTTAATTCGGAAACATGGACCAGCGCGGTTTCTTTAATACCTAAATCGACAAATGCACCGAAATCAACGACATTTTTTATTTTTCCGGTAATCGTCATTCCTTCTTTCAGGTCCTCGAAGTTTACAACACCCTTTTGCATAATCGGCTTTGGGTACCCTTCCCGCGGGTCACGACCCGGCTTTTTAAGCTCGTCAATAATATCATTAATCGTCGTATCTCCTACCGAATATTTTTCTTTTAAGTCTTTCATTTCGGCGGATGTTAAATTACCGGTTGTCGTAATTGTATTTTTTATAATACGTGCAATTTCATAATTCTCGGGATGAACCCATGTATTATCCAGAGCTTCCGTGCTTTCCGGAATTTTTAAAAAACCCGCACACTGCTCATAGGATTTCGGGCCCATGCCGGGAACATTTACCAATTCGGATCGTCCGTTGATTTTGCCTTTCTCGTCGCGGTACTTTACGATTTTTTTCGCAAGAGAGCTGTTGATGCCCGAAACATAGCGCAAAAGCGAAGCGCTTGCCGTATTTAAATTAACGCCGACATTGTTTACCACCGAAGAGACAACCTCGTCCAGAGTTTCGCAGAGTTTTTTTTGATTAACATCATGCTGATACAAACCAACACCGATAGCCTGAGGCGGCACTTTAACCAGCTCGGCAAGCGGATCCTGTAAGCGGCGCCCGATTGAAATTGCCCCGCGGATCGTAAGGTCAAGCTCGGGGAATTCTTCCCGGGCAATATCCGAGGCTGAATACACCGATGCGCCGTCCTCGTCAACAACGGTGTACAGCAGTTCAAGATTGTTCTCCGCAATCACTTCAGCAACCAAAGTGCGCACTTCTTTGCTTCCCGTGCCGTTACCTATCGCGACAAGCTGAATATCGTACTCTTTTATTGCTTTTAAAAGGGTTTCTTTTGCCCCTTCAATTTTATGGTTGTATATCACAAAATTGTGCAGGTACTTTCCCGTATCGTCCAGACAGGCGCATTTTGTTCCGGTGCGTATGCCCGGATCAACACCGAGTACCCGCGTTCCTTTTATCGGCTGCTGCATTAAAAGATTTTTGACGTTTTGACTAAAGACGCTTATACTGTGAATGTCTGCGTTATCTTGCGCCTCCCCCCGTATCTCGCGTATAACCGCAGAAGAGAGCAGGCGTTTTAGCCCGTCTTCTATCGCTGTTTTATGATAATCATTGTGTAGTTCGTATTTATCCTGCAAAAGTTTAACCGCTGTATCTTCGTCAATATCAATCGTTACATCAAGCTTTTCTTCCCGCTCTCCGCGGTTAATCGCAAGTATACGGTGCGCTTTAATTTCAGAAATTTTTTCCGTATAATCCCAGTACATCTGATACACCGATGTTTTTTTGTCTTCTTCGCTTCCGACTCCCTTTACAATAACACGTCCGTCCGCCTCGTAGAATTTTTTTATACAAGCGCGGTTATCGGTATCCTGGGCGGTACGCTCGGCAATAATATCCATAGCGCCCTGCAAAGCCTCGTCAACATCGGCAACAGAAAGTTCCGGCTGTTCAATATTTTCAACAATAAATTCTTGTGCTTTTTCACGGAGCGGACCGGCCTCCAGCTCACGCATTGCGTTGGCCAGCGGCTCCAAACCTTTTTCCAGCGCGATCATACCGCGTGTTTTTTTCTTGCGTTTATACGGCGCGTAAATATCTTCCAGTTCCGTTAAAGTTGATGCTTTAACAATATTTTCGTACAAAAGCTCGGAGAGTTTCCCCTGCTCGAAAATGCCTTTTATTATTTCGATACGCCGTTTTTCAAGATTCGTGTAATTTGCCGAAAGGTGTTCGATATCCCGCGTTTTTACCTCGTCAAGGCTGCCTGTGGCTTCTTTGCGGTAACGGGCAATAAAAGGCACGGTGCTTCCTTCGCTTAACAAGCTCAGCACGGCGGAGACCTGTCCTAAATTAATTGAAAGCTCGTCCGCAATACGGTTTTTTATTTTTAATTCCGGCACGGCAAGCTTATCAATAAATTCCTGATTTAATTCCATAATTAATCCTTTAAAAACTCATAAATTTCCGGATAATTTTTAATGGTATCCAGAGCCAGAATGGCTCCAATCTTTTTTTTACTAATTTGAGACATTCACGGATAGCTATATTCTGCGGACAGTGTTTTTCACATTTCCCACATTCTATACAACGGCTTGCGTTACGCATATTCTTCGCGGTAAACGATACACTCTGCCCGTACTGCCGGACACCCCGATATCTGCCAAGCGAAAAACTGGTATTATACGCGCTAAAACATCCGGGGATATTTACATCCTTCGGGCAGGGCAGGCAATACGCACAGCCGGTACATTTTATTTTATACGCATCGTTAAAAATTACCCGTGCCTGTTCATAGGCCGCTTCTTCAGTTTCGCTTAACGAGTGTTCCTGCGCTTTTTCCGCCATAGCAAGATTGTCTTCAAGCTGTTTTATATCGTTCATGCCGGAGAGTACCATAGTCACTTCACTCTGATTCCACAGCCAGTTTAATCCCCATGCGGCAGGCGTCCAATCGGCTCGTGTTTTATTAAAAACATGAGTGATCGCCTTAGGCAAATTATTAACAAGTCTGCCGCCGAGAAGCGGCTCCATAATAAAAACAGGAAGACCCTTGCTGCGCGCTGCTTTTAATCCGCTGACTCCTGCCTGATAATTTATATCCGAATAATTATATTGAATGAGGGTAAAATCCCAGTCATAGGCATCAAGTACCCGCATATATTGATCGCGCATACCATGAAATGAGAATCCCATCTGCCGTATCTGTCCGCTTTTCTTTTTTTGCGCTATCCATTCTTCAATGCCAAAACCCTGCAATTTTTCCCATGTTGTCATTTCCGAAAGCATATGAATTAAATAATAATCGATATAATCAGTTTTTAATTTTTCAAGCGAGGTTTTAAAATGCCTGTCGATATCTTCCGCTGAATGGCTGGTCCATGTAGGTAGTTTTGATGCAATAAAGATGTTTTTACGTGCTTTATTATCGGCAAGTATCGTTCCCAAGGCCTCTTCATTACCCGGATATGCCCGCGCCGTGTCAAAGTAATTCACGCCGCTTTCGATTGCCTTCATGACAAGCGCCTCGGATTTTTTTAAATCAAAAGAACCAAGTGTCTTGGGAAAACGCATACAGCCGAATCCCAAAACGGACAGCTTGTTCCCTGATTTTATATCTTTTCTGTACTGCATAAAGACTCCATGCTCAGTATATAGCAAAGAAGACCGTCCCTCAAGCGGGTAAGTTTAACAGCTTCAATTCGTAGCCGCACACCCAATAATTTGCCAAAACTTTATGCCTCGCCGGAATTATCAATTAGGCGGCAACTTGATCCGGTTTTGGCTAACGCATAGGCGCGACTACAAATTGAAGATAATGCTAAAGTCGCTTGACAGAATCATGACATAGATCGGAAGAGCACACG
>JAITXS010000097.1 GCA_031284645.1 Spirochaetaceae bacterium
GGGGACCGACACAGATACTGCGCTGATTAATTTTGCGTGGAATAGTAGTAATGCAGGGGGTAAGACACATTCTGTAGGGTGGAAGCTGACGAATAGCGCAGGGCTGTATGACATGAGCGGTAATGTGTGGGAGTGGTGTTTTACCGCTTCGGGTGTGTACCGTGTGGTACGGGGCGGGAGTTGGACCAATAATGTGGGGCGCTGTACGGTGGTCGATCGTCTCAGCAACGGCCCCGGCAGCGCGTACAACGATGGTGGGTTCCGGGTGGTGTGCCGCTGAGTTCCGCTCGCCCGTGCCCGCTTAATAATAACTTCAAAGGACGCGAAGGACACAAAGAAGAATAGGGTTATGGGTGTAGGGTAGTAGGTTTCTGATCAGAACTAAACCCTCTACCCGAAGCTGGGGGTTAAGGAATTTTGGGATGGTAGGGGCTTTCTGGTAAAGTCTATACCCCATACCCATAACCCTTTACCCTATTTAGACCCCCTACCCTTTACCCAATGACCCTATAAAGCGGATTAATGCATGAGCTTGACGGCGCTTACTATAGATGGTAGCATATATAAATATGACAAGTTGTAATAATGAATCATCCTGTCAAATGTTTGGTCCGTAAATGAAAGTACAAAAAAAAGTTATCCTGATATTAAGCATCTTTAACATCTTTATTATTGTGCGCCATGTAAACTCCCTCGACTTGGCTGGTATTCAAAATGATTTTAATGCATATGCGGACAGCGTGATTAATTCAATGCCGCTTAATGCAGCCGTTGGGCTTAACTGGTCAGACGCCTATATAGGCAATTTACCGTTTCATTTTGGCGGCGGAGTAAGTTTTGGCACAATCACTATGGACAAGGGGCCTTTTGTAAAAGAAGCTGCAAATTTAGGGGCGAACACTTCAAAAATCGATCCGGGGGGCGGAGATTTTGACAAAACATTCATACCGGCTTATGTTTTGGACTTGAGATTCGGTGGTTTTGGTCTGCCCTTTGATGTGGGTGGAAAAATCGGTTATCTTTGGAAGGTCGAGGATTGGAAAAACTCCAATTTCGGTCTTAATTTTATTATTGCCGGTTGTGATATCCGTTTTGCGGTATTAAAAGGCGGCCCTGTTCTGCCGAAAGTTTCAATCGGGCTTGGATTTAACTATGTAAATGGCGGCATTGACCTTGATATGGCCGAAAACACCGAATTTTCAGCTTTAAGCAATATAAAAATTACGGCGGAGAAGCCGGTGCTTGACCTGTTCTGGGAAACAAGGACATTAGAAGTAAAAGCGCAGATTTCCAAAACAATCGGGGGGCCGGTTTTTAACCTGTATCTTGGCTTAGGCGGTGGTTATGCCTGGTCGAACGCAGGTTATAAGATTAAATCGAATTTAAATTACACAAACGGAGATGTTAAGACTCCAATCTCGCAGGCACAAGGGGATATTCAAGCGGTCGGTATCGGGGGCTTCGATCAATTTGACGCGAACGGGTTTTCCGCTATAAAAGACGGCTATGGCGGATTCTTCAGGACATACGGGGGATTTTCCTTGAATTTTGCTATTATCAAAGTTGATTTAATGTTCATGTTTGTTGTTCCCGGTTTTAACTACGGTTTTACCTTAGGTCTTAGAGCGCAAAGCTAGGCTGCTTTTAAAACTCAATTTAATCCCAACTACAATAGCTTTGTAAAGTCTAACAATATTTTTCCAAGAGCATCTTGACATTATTAACAGCATTTAAGGTTGAAGACTTTCGATCATAAAAAAAGGGGCCGTGCGGCCCCCTTTTTTTATCTCCATTCTTTCAACAGAAGAGAATTACTGATTACTGCCGCTTGGCCCGGTGGCTTGGTCAGGATTATTTTGCGTATTCTGTCCTGCCTGATTTCCCGTTGGCGGCGTTGTCGGGGCCGCGCCGGTGCTTTGCCCTGCCTGATCGCCGGAAACGGGGGCCTGATTCGCCGGATCCTCTGCTAAACCGGCATTTTTTTCTCCGGTAACAGATTCTGAAAATTGACTTTGAACTGCATTATCAGCATTTACCAAATTTTGATCGCTTTGTAAATTCGGCCAATTTAAGGTGTTATACCAGGCTTCCGCAGCAGGAACCGGATTATTAAAACTAATCTCGGTAAAATATACAAAGGAAGATCCTTCCATAGTGTCAAGGAAATGAAGGGGAATATATCTTTGTCCTTTATCGCCGTTTATACCGCCGTCTCTTAAATAAAGTTGAAAAATCATCCAGGGGCCTTCAATAGAGAATTCACTGGCTGTGTATCGATCTCCCGATGTTTTGAAGAGTTTAACGGTAAGGCCGCTGTCCTGAGCCTTGCCCTGCGTTAAGGTAAGCGGCTGACTCGAATAGGTATTAAAACTTTGTTCTCCGCGATTAGCGCTTGAAACCCGCATATATCGGAAACGATTAATCGCAAGAAGCTGCCCGTTAGCCGGTAATGTGGTCTGTTCCGCAACCGGCGGCTGAATTAATGACCATACAAAGGGACTTTGTATATTTGAAACAGCGCCGGCAAATCCGTATACTGTCTGTGCCCATTGTCGGGCCGGCCTTCCGGTAAAGAGAATCGGGTGCAATGTTTTTTGGATAAAAGCGTCATCGTTTTCTCCAAGAGGCTGTTCCGGTAAAAGCCCCGCGCCCATATCGTTAAGCAAGAGTGCAATGTCATTAACATCATTCAGACTCAATGCGTTTGACAAGGGAGCATCGGAACAAATCGGGAAAGACTTCATTTTCTTTTTAAGCGATTCAAATTGAATGAGTTTTATTTCGCTAAAATCATGCGAAAGGATCGTAAGGCCGTCAAGAATAAAGCTGTCCCACCAGCCTATTTTGATATCTTTCTTGCCGGAATAAATCGTCATATACTTGTCTTTTAAATCCTGTTTTGTTGTGTTTTGCAGTGTTTTAAAAGCTGTTTCCACATCACGGGGAAGGATATCCCAAGCGGAAAGCATTCTTTCCGCATCAGCACTCATATATGTTGATAAAAGTTTAATACGGTCATTTAAAAACGAGATGGCCCCGCTTTTTAACGCGATTGCTGATTGGGAAAGGGTCGCATCATCAAGATTATTGATAAATTCAATGCTTTTTGAATACATATCCTGCAATACCGTATTAACCTGATATGGTTTGAGCATGGACACACAGTATTGATAGTCAGACCATGATCCTGCCGGATTATAGGCGTTATCCGCATAATTCTGCCAATATTGAACGTAATTCCCAAGATAACCCTGTAGGGAATCTTTTTCATAAAGTGAACGATCAAGGCTGTACAGGAAACGCGGGGCATTATCACCGCTGCTTTTAAATAAATTAAGAAATTCGACGATATTGTCAATGATTGTTTTAACCAGTACCGGATCATAGGATTTATTAAAGCGTAATGTCCCGATTACATTTTGAATGGCATTGTCCGAAAACGAAAAAATCATGTCGTTTTTCGCAAGGCCTTCGATATTTGCCGCAATAATCTCATCACTCTGCTTTAAGAACGGGAAAAAAGTATCGAAAACAACATAACGGTTCAGAAAGGCTTCGGCAATAAGCATATTCCGTGCGTTTGCCATCAGTACCGCGGTGTTTTTGTTTTCGATGTACGGCTTTACATAGTCGTCATATTGTTCAATGACGCCGGTAATATCATAACGATTATACTGCCAATCCATGGCATGTCCGGATTTCTTGATACTCTCAGGCGTTGGTATTTCTACATTGGAAGCAAGGTTCAGTACTTGATCGCTTACAATAAAATAAGAGGGTGCGCCAATTTTGTCTTCCATTTTTTTAACATACAATTCATTCGAGCGTAACGCCGCCGCATCGCTTTTTAATTTTGTAATTTCCATCAGGATATTGCGCTCAAAATCCCGGCGCAAAGCCCTGATTTGTCCGCTTCTTGTGGTTCTATCAACGCCTATTTTGTTCTCCACATAGTTCATGTCGGAGTCGAAAAGCCCTTTGTATTCGTTTACCGCAGTATTTATCACAATATCATTAAACAAAAAGGTCGTTATAAGATTATCACCGAAAGGGTCCAGATTCCCGTTTTGCGCGTTAAATGTCATGGGGATATGGAGGGCAGATAATTTTTCTGTTATATCATTAAAAAGAGTATGGCCTGAATTAACAAGATATTTATGCCGGTTTGTCAACTTTGTCCAGTCATCAACAATACTGCGCAAACTTTCGATTGAATTGATACTATTCACTCTGCCAAGAACAGCGTTTATCTGTTCAAAATTAGAGACAAGTTCATCTGAAATACGGACAAGCTGTTTTATTTTGCCGTAAAACGAATCAGGATAAACCGAAAATCTTCCCCATGCCGAAATAATCGTATTAAGGCCGGCCTCTTTTGCGGACAAAAAATCATCGGAATAAATATAATTCGCATCAAGCGTAAACGAATAATCCCTGTCATAACGCGGATTGTAGCTTGTTAGAAGGCTCATCGTATTATTTGATACATCACCTAACAGGGATTCTATCATTGGTTTCATATCAAATGCTTTTGACCTGAATATTTCATGAAGGTCCGTATTACGCATTTCATCAAGCACAACAAATGATCCGATTGCATTACGCAGAGTGTGGTCCAGAACAATAGGCTGATTTTCTTCTTCAATAAGTTTTCTGCCGAAGTTTTTTATAACCGGTGTTCTTATCATTGAGCCGTATAATTGATTCGTGATGTATACTTTTGTTTTATACCCGATACTTTGCCCCGGGCCGAAAACAAATGCGTTGGATAGATACCAGCCAAAAGGAACTTTAATGTTCATGTCCCGATAAGTTACGGCGTTAAAATAAAATTGAACCCGTGAAGATACAAGTTCCCCTGCAATAGGCTCATCGTCAAGCCGGTAGACATTGGTGATTTCATCTTTTTTAATAAGCGGAGACTCAAAAGGGGATCCCTTAAACAGGAGGGCGTCAAGAGAACTGTAATAGGCTATCTGCGGGGTCATATCCACGGTCATTTTTGATTTATTAAACAGAGCGCTTAAAAGCCAGATAAGTCCCAGAGTAGTAAGGGCAGCGATTGCTGCGTATTGAGGAAGTCGGGAGAATATACGGGTTTTTCCGGTAAAGGAAAGGTGCGGTGACGGGCGGAATACCCAGTTGTGCAGGGCATCATGAGAAAAATAACCGGAGCTTCGTACCGGTTTTGTCCCGGGAATAATAAGTTCATCGGTATGAAGGCCGACAAGGGAGGCAAGAGCGGGACTAAATGAAATACCCATATCTGTTGATGAAGTAAAGGCGACTCCTTCAAAAAAAGTATTTTTAGTACCGTGAAAATTATTTTTACCAAATAAAGCGCTTAGATATACAGAAAGATTATTGTATATGACCTTTAAATTTTCCGGAAACACATAGAGCTTGCCGTTTACATCCATACGCTCCATGCGCAGAGTTTCTTCGGCGTTAATATCAACATTCAATTCCCTCGTCAGCATCTGCCTTGATCCGAGCCGCACCCGATCTACCAAGTTCCCCCAGAATGATTTAAACGCGGCCTCATCATAGCTTTGTGTGCTGTTTTCAAAGCCGACAAACTGATGTCGTAAATCGCCTTTTATATTTGAGACAAATTCACGAAATCCGTTTACCATATCAAGTTTGGTAACAACAACATAACAGGGCAGGCACATCCCGCTTGTTTTAAGCAGATAAGAAAGCTCATTGGCGATTAAGACTGCTTTTTTATGCGACAAACTGTCGGTATCGGCAAGAAGTGCATCGGCGGGAATTGTCAGGACAATACCACTGAACGGTTTACGCTTTCTCTTCCGGCAGAGCTGTCGTACAATGTAACTCCACTCGGCACTGCTTCCTTCCAGCCAACGGTCAAAGAAGACTCTTCCCGAAATATCGCAGACAACGGCCTTTGCCCCGTACCAGAACCGGACAGGCAGGCTGTTTTTTCCTTCGTGATCTTCCGGATCGTCTTTTTCCTCTGTGGAAGGTACAAGCTCCAGCTCGCTTTCCTTCATGAGCAGGGATTTACCGGAACGAGGTTCTCCCAAAAGGATATACCAGGGGCTTGAATAAAGCCCGCGTGCATAATCAGCAAGATTGGCAAAACCCTCTTTGATCAGTTCATTGATTTTTATGATATTGTCGGAAAGCAGTTGTTTTGCCTGTTCATGGCCCTCGCCGCCCTGAACCAATTGAGAGAGATGGCGCCAGACTTTGAGGTCTTGCATTATTTCCGCTGTTTCTTTCGACTTAATCCGTTTACGTTTTAATTTTCTGAACACAGGCAATAAGATAAGCAAGAGGAGAATGATTCCTATTATAATGGCAATAACTTTTGCTACATTGCTGTCTTTTAATAAACTAAGTGCGGGCGTTAACAAACCGATCATACTATATTCCTGATTATATTTTTTTTACTATTTTAATTGTGTTTTCGAATTCCGCTGGTCAGGATTTACCTGAAAAACGGACTTTGGAGCTGTATTTTCTTCATTAAGATTCTGCTGTCGTTCCGGAAAGTCGTAAAGTACGCCGGCAGACTGCGGAACTGCATCTTCAGCTGTTTTTGCCAAAACTTGCCGGAAGCGTTCCGTTACATTGAGGAAACTTCCCAAGTTGATCATAAAGCAAAGAAACGCGCCTATGCCGGCCAAAACAATCGCTGTAAGGAGCGGCGGTGTGCTGCGCCGCTTTTTTTTTCCGGCTGCACGCTCTTTTTCAATGCTCGAAACAATCGTTTCGTTTCTTATATCAAAACTATCGTTGATTTTCGAAGCGCAGCGCTTCATGCAATTCTCGATGTACGAGGGATCCGATCTCCGGTCTCCGTCAAAGCCCAAGCCGAGCATAACATCGTACAGAACAACAGTATCTTTTTGAACCGGATCATCTAAGGCCGCAGAAAGCAGATCAAAAAACTTTTCGTCGCCGGAAAGCTCGTTGTAAGCCCGCGCCAATTCACGCCATTCCTGTCTAAACGGGAATTTTCCCTCTTTTACCGTGTAGTCGATAAAGAAGACGAGCGGACGCTCAATACGTGCGTACTCTTTGGCAAGTTCTTCATCTTTTTTGGATTCTTCTTTCGCCTCACGCAAAAGCTCTTCCACATCATGTTGAAACTTTTCTTTATTCGGCTCCTTTCCCAAGTCGGCAAGCTGCCAATAATTGCAGACAAGGGTTAAAACAGGCGCGCATAGTTTTTCAAGTGTGCTTATCGTATTCACTATTTTTTACTCCACCAACGCGGCAAAAAGTGATGCTTTTAGACCGGGGAAAAGATCCTGCGCGTAATCCAAAATGATCCCTTTTTCCTCGCATATTTCCCGCCAAACTTTTACTGATTCTTCAAGTCCGAAGCGAAACCACAGTGTTTTTTCCAACACAGGAAGATAACGCGGCGGATAACGCAAATAGTTCAGTTTTATACCGCGGGTTCTCATAAATTTTGATTGAGGACTGATCAGTTTAAAGGTATCTCCTGTTTCAAGAGCGTTTATTATTGTATCGGTATCGGCGCTCGTGCTGATGGCAAGGTAGTATTCTTTTCCGCGGACAATATCTTCCGTTTGCAATGCGGCAAACAGGTAATCGCCGTTGTCAATTGGCTCAAATACCCGTTTAATATAGCCTACGCCGCCTTTTTCAAGGATAAATGAGCGTATATCACTGATTATTTCAAAAAAGATTATTCCGAGATCCTCGTGATCATATTTTTTTACATCCCGAATTCCGTTTATGGGATTTAATCCCCTGAGCTCCGCCAAAAAAGCACCTAACTCATGATAAACCTCAAAAGGAGCAACCATTCCTGAAAGAAGCAAGGATGAGATGCGCTGCTCATAGAGGTTAAGCGTTCGCAGCATCAAGAGATTATGTCCGTCGGCTCCAGAAAAGTCATCGGCTTTAAATTTTTTTGAGGTTAAGGCATTGAGCAATTTATCGCGGCAGCGCCGTACATCAACAAGCAAGCCGGTGATAAGATTAAAAAGCGGGCAGTCGGAGCTTAGCAGCATAAATGGCGGAACATATTTTTCACTGATAACAAGACCGGGCTCTGAATTCTCCCGTGTAATTACTTTGAGTTTTAAAATGGGCAAAAGTTCCATGTCCCGCGCTTCGTCAAGATCCGTTAAAAAACGGGCGTTATTTCTGCGTGTTATGATGGTTATCTCATTTTCGCCTGAATTTTCATCCCGAATACGTTTCTTATTCGTAAGATAACGCTTGCTCAGGGATGACTCATTATCTTCCGCAAGGTTGCCTTCATATTCCGACCACTGCGGAACCCCCACGTAAATAGTCAATTCAGGAGGAAATTTCGCAAGGGTCTCTGTTAGATCCAGGGCTTTAAGAATACAATTTCCCGGCTCGGAAAGTTCAAAGCCGCTGGGCATAATCGCGGAAAAACGGCGGAGTATGATTCTAAAACCGGCAAGCGCTTCTTTATCAATCTCGAAATCAATAAGTCCCCATGCATGGCGCAGGGAAAAACTCAGATTCCGCCTTAAATTTTCACTGTTTCGGCGTTGTAGATATTGGAAATGGTGAGGTTGTAAAAACTGCCCATCGTTCCAGTGTAATAATTCCTCAAAACGCATAATTTAACCTCCCTTTCCCTATTTGGGTTTAGGCCCTTTCGGTTTGACATTAACTTTATTTAATTTTGTCGGTTCAACTTGAAAGAACATACTTTGAATAGTAAATTGTGCTTCCATGGGAAGCAGTACCATACGGGGATCCGGAGACGGCGGACTTGCTTCCGGCGGCAGGCTTACTATCAACAAAAACTGCGTAGGCTTTTTTTTAAACCATTTATACCAGTGATCGTCTTCCGGCACTATTTGTATTGTTTTTATGTCTTCATCAGAAAAAAAGATCGTATGCGGTTCGAGTTTTTCCCTTAATGAGTTGCCCGGTTCAAAATACTTGTCAACACCGGCGGCTTTTATATCGTCCGCCTCGCTGTCTATTACCAAGGCAAGATCAAGCTCGATTGAAGGATACAAACCGTAGTACTGTTTAAGAAGATCAGAAACTCCAACGGCAAAGTCATACCGACTCGCACAGGCAGAGAGAACAGAGACAGGAATAATAAGCCATAATACCGGTATTTTGTTACGCATACTCTTTTTTAGTATAACTACTTTCACAAATTATGTACAGGGGCGCTTTGAATAAAAACCAGGACAAAAACATTTAATTTTTACCGGCCAGGATGTGATACAAGAAATACTGATTGAGATATGCTTTGAATTGTTTGCATGTGACATTCTTTTTTTCCGTGTGAACATTTCTATGGGGTCGTGACAGCGCCTATAGACGATTCCTGATGAGCTGGATTATTATAAACTATGAGCGGTATTGTTGTTGTTTTGATTTTGGTCAGTGTTTCTTTTCTTCCGGTTGGGCTTTCCGTACTTTGGTTCCGCCGCCGCGCACTCTCCATACCGCCGATTTTTTTTCTTGTTTTCCTTGCCGGCGGAGTTTTAAGTCTTATTTTAGCGCTCTTGTTACAATCTGTCATTCCTCAAAATGGTGTATACAGTAAGTGGACATCTCTTTTTGATCTGTTTATCAGAATTTCCGCAAGTGAAGAAGGCGCACGACTGGTGATTTTATTTGTTATATTTCATGTTATAGGAGTTTTTTATAAAAGGGGCATTAACAATCATTGTCCGTTTGGGGCGCCGTTGCCTGCGCCGATGGGGGAAATTCCAAAAACGACACGATATACGCCCGAAAAACCAATGCTTTTTGAGGGTTTTGCCGCAGGCGGAGGCTTGCTTTTGGGGCTTTCCTTTGCTGCGGTGGAAAGCGCTGTCTATGCGACTGCGAATCCCGAGCTTGCCGTGCTTCGAATGATAAGCTCGATTCCCCTCCACGCCGCCTGTGGTATCCGCTGCGGCATTGCAGCGTTTAGCCTTTATTCCCGGCACTTTTGGGGCATAAGGCATTTTATCTTTGCTATCGTCCTCCATAGTTTTTTTAACTTTATGCTGCCGTTTGGCGGACTCCGCGCTGCATTAGGTATTCTGCTTGCGTTAAGCTCTCTTGCCTCATCCGCCCGCCTTATCGGCGGCCCCGAACGTTCATTCCTGAAATAAAAATTGCAAAAATAAAATTTGTGGTTTATAACATTGTAATACAAGCATAATCACGACAAGAAGGCATGGATATATCACAAGCCGCCGACGTTGATATATTTTATATATATGACAATTATAGCACAGATAATATAATGAAAATATTCCGGCCGTAAATTAGGTCACATGAAGTTGTGTATACTGTTATTACAAAACATTTAAAAAATATAAGAGCGTCGCAGGGCTTGTGTCTTTTAACCCCTGAAGCTTATCGGATAATATTTTACTCCCCGATCATACACATCAATGCCTTCCGCTTTTTTTAGTCCGCCAATGACGAGATAGGTAAAAGGAGTCAGGATGATTTCAAGAGCGCATTTTAAGATGTAATTGGTAAGCAGAAGCTGTACAAAAATTTCTTTGGGAAAAACACCGGTAAGCGTTGCAATAGAAACAAATACAAGACTATCAAGCATTTCGCCGACAAGTGTGCTGGAAATAGTTCGGACAAAGAGGAGTTTTCCCTTCATCGCGATTTTTATCCGCGACAAAATAAGAGAATTGGAAAATTCTCCGATCAAATAAGCGGCAAGACTTGCAAGAATGATGCCCCCTGAGCTCATTCCGCCGAGTATAGCTTTGTAGGCATTGTCCCCCGCATACTGATTCCAATCGGCTTCGCCGGGGAGCAGGGCAAGCAGCGAAAAAGCCGCTCCGGTAAGGCAGGAGAGGCCGAACCCCGTCCAGATAACCCTGCGGGAAGCCTTAAACCCATAAACTTCCGTTAAAACATCACCAAAAATATACGCAATGGGGAAAAGCAAGGTGCCGCCGTCAAAAGCAAGTCTTATGCCAAACAAACTAATACCTAAATCAATGATTTTCGCCGAAGACGCGATATTACTTACTATAATGACCACGGAAAAAACTGCCATCACAATATCAAAAAAATGGTACGACGTTTTTTTATTGCTCATGGAACAATCATAGTCTCTACCGGAAATTCTTGTCAATGAAGCTTTATGTCGATATAATAAAAATTATGCCTACAATTTCCATACTTATCATAGTTGTGCTTATCATCGGGATTGCCGCATTGGGTTTTTCGTTCATCTCTAATACAAAAAATCAGGGAAAAAGTAAAGCAATCAAAAAAAACGCGACAAAAGAAGAGGCAACACGGGAAGCCAATAAACGCCTTTCCAAAAATCCCCGGGACATTACCGCATTGGCCTGTCTTGGGAATATCGCGTACGAGGAAGAAAATTGGGCAAAATCTTTTGAGATATACGACATTCTTGCGGAAATGCCCTTGGCAACCAATGAGTTAAATCAGGTTCAGGCGAATATACGTGCCGCGGTCTCGGCAATGCAGCTTGGCAACAACGAGGCTGCGTACAAATACCTTGTTGTTGCCCGCGCTCTGGATCAAGGCAATTTTGAGGTAAATTATCAGCTTGGGGTTTTGGAATTCAGGCGCGGCAACTATGAAAAAGCCTCCCAACTCCTGCAATACTCGCTCCGCATCAATCCTGAATATATTCCGGCAATGCGGACACTCGGCTATACCTTGTTTAAGTTAAAAAAAGCAAAGGACGCGCTTTATTATATCCGCAAAGCACTGGAAATTTCTCCGGATGATAAAGAATCACTATTCACGCTCGCCGAATGTTATAGCGAGGCGGGGCAGAAAGACCAGGCACTTAGAATATACTCACATCTGCGTCCCGATGATGTATGGGGCCCCCAAGCCTGCCTTGCATCAGGACTTATCAATGTTGAATCGCATCAGGATGAGATGGCTGTTATTGATTTTGAAATAGGCTTAAAACACCATGAAATTGATGAGGATACCGAAATTGAGCTGAATTATCAATTAGCCGATGCTTATTTACGGCTCCAGAATATTGCCGGGGCAATGAATAATCTCCAGAAAATTCAAAGTATGCGGGAAAACTACAAAAATGTTACCGAACTTGTCGAAAAGTACCGCGAAATAAACGCCAATAAAAATTTGCAGATTTTTGTGATGTCCTCTTCCGGTGATTTTGTGACACTCTGCCGTAAAATCGTTATGACT